>USBG01000022.1 GCA_900552855.1 uncultured Phascolarctobacterium sp.
TGAAGGATAAAATGCTTATTTTTTCAGTATTCGCAAAGAGAAGTTAATTAATGGATTCTTTTCAAATTGTTTTGATAAGCCGAAATGCTATAGATAATTAAATCAATTAATAAGCTAAATAGTAATATATAATGATAAGAACAAGTTTACGATATAAAAAATAGTAGAAATAATTCCTAAAACTATTGGATTTTATGATTAAATATGTTATAATCAATTCGATATAGTGCAGGATTTGGTTAGATGGCACTGCCTTACGGTCCCGCCGCCGTGCGAGCATTGCTCCAGTCAGCAGCCTGCCTGCATTTGTTGCTTGAATCCACGGGTGATGGAGGCAGCGATTAACAAATTTAATCCAGTTTGCCAGTTTTATTGCTGTGATACAGACTGTTTTGTTGGTCCTATATGTCTTTATGACTTCTGTCGGGTTCGGCAGAAGTCTTTTTAAGTTATTGATAAATAATCTTATTTGGTAGAAAAGATTTTGAAGGAGTAAGACAGTGGAGCAATACCAATTTTCGCAAGGTAAAAATCTACGCTGTGGTTATACAACGGGTAGCTGTGCTACTGCTGCTTCTAAAGCTGCTGCAGTAATGCTACTAACAGGTGCGCGTGTAGAGACAATTCGCATTGACACACCAAAAGGAATTGTTCTTGATTTAGAGCCTCTTGATGTTGAGTTTAATGAAAGCTATGTAAGCTGTGCCATTCGTAAGGATTCTGGTGATGATCCAGACGATACTAATGGAATTCTTGTATATGCTAGGGTCGAAAAGGTAGCTGAATCTGGTATTGAGCTTTGTGGTGGTATTGGGGTAGGTAGGGTTACCAAACCGGGCTTAGCTTGTAAGGTGGGTGAGCCTGCAATTAATCCAACACCAAGAAAGATGATTACAAATGAGCTTACTAATGTAATGAAGGAAAGTAATTATATTGGTGGCCTTAAGGTCACTATATCGATTCCTGCTGGTGTAGAGATTTGTAAAAAAACCTTTAATCCGCGCCTAGGTATTATAGGTGGCTTATCTGTATTAGGTACTAGCGGTATTGTAGAGCCTATGAGCGAAAAAGCATTGATTGAAACAATGTATGTGGAAATTAATGCACAAAAAGCTAAAGGTAATAAAAATCTTTTGGTGTTTTTTGGCAATTATGGTGAAGATTTTACTCGTGATGTCCTAAAGCTTGACATGAAGGATTTTGTGACCTGTAGTAATTTTGTAGGTGAGCTTTTAGATTACGCAGTTTTTTGCGGCTTTGAGTCGCTCCTGCTTATTGGGCACTCAGGTAAGTTGATTAAACTGGCTCAAGGTGTTATGAATACACATTCCAAGTATGCTGATTGTCGTACAGAGCTTTTAGCACTGCAGGCAATTTTCCATGGTGCATCCGTAGAAACTGGCAAGGAAATTTATAAATGCCTGACTACTGATGAAGTAACTAAAATCCTCAAGAGAGAGGGAATTTTTGAAGAGGTTATGGATGAAATAACCGCCAAAATTGATTTTTACATGCAACATCGTGTGCATGGCAAAATAAAAACTGCTGCACTAATGTTTTCCAATGTATATGGTGTCTTGGGTAAAACTGTGGATGCAGATGAATTAATTAAAATACATCAAATTAAAGGAGAATGAAACAATGAAAGGTAAACTTTATAGCGTTGGTATTGGCCCTGGAGATCCGGAGCTGATGACACTGAAATCTGTACGCTTGCTTAAGGAATGTGATGTAGTTGCTCTGCCTTTGGGTGACAACGGTATTATGACTGCTAAGGCAATCGTAAATCAGGTAGTAAATCTGGACGAAAAGGAGCAAATTAACATTTACATGCCCATGACTAAAGACATGGCTGCTATGGATAAAGCTCATCGCGAAGGTGCTGATGCTATCGAAAAGCTTCTTGATGAAGGCAAAAACGTTGTTTTCATTACTCTTGGTTGTCCTACTGTATATGCAACCTGTATTTATGTACATAAATTGGTTTTGAAGGATGGCTATGATGCAGAGCTGGTTGCTGGTGTAACTTCTATCTGTGCTGTTGCAGCTCGTCTGAATACTTCTCTCTGCGAAAGAGCAGAACCTTTGATTGTTCTGCCTGGTAGCTATAAAGAGTCTACTAAGTTCTTAGATGGCCCTGGTAACAAGGTTCTGATGAAATCTGCAAGTGAAATTGTCCGTGTTCGTGACGAACTGCGCGAACGTAATCTCATTAAAAACTCCGGTATGGTAGAGCGTTGTGGTCTGCCTGGAGAAAAAGTATATTTTGATTTAGAAGAAATCGACCCGGCAAGCAGTTATTTTTCTGTAATTCTGGTCAAAGAAAAGGAGTTTGATAAATAATGATCTATTTTATTGGTGCTGGCCCTGGTGCTGCTGACTTAATCACTGTTAAAGGTAAAGAACTGTTGGAAAAGGCAGACCTGGTTATTTATGCAGGTTCCTTGGTTAATCCAGATTTACTGAAATATTGCAAGCCT
The DNA here is from genome assembly GCA_900552855.1 of uncultured Phascolarctobacterium sp. GTDB lineage: Bacteria > Bacillota > Negativicutes > Acidaminococcales > Acidaminococcaceae > Phascolarctobacterium_A. The sequence continues at coordinate 2,481 of USBG01000022.1, forward strand.
GAATGTGTAATTATGAACAGTGCTGAAATGACACTTGAAGAGGTTATTGCTGCTATGGTTCCTGCTGCTCAAGCAGACAAGCTGGTTGTTCGTTTACATACTGGTGACCCCTCTGTATACGGTGCACATCGTGAACAAATTGACCTGCTGCGTAGCTATAACCTGCCCTTTAAAATCGTTCCTGGTGTAAGCTCTTTCTGTGCTGCAGCTGCAGCTTTAGAAGCAGAATATACTCTTCCGAATGTTAGCCAATCTGTAATTATTACCCGTATGGAGGGTCGTACTCCGGTTCCTTCTCGTCAAAAGATTGCTGATTACGCTGCTCATAAGGCAACCATGGTTATTTTCCTGAGCTCTGGCTTACTGGAAAAACTACAGGTTGAATTGGTTAAGGGTGGTTATAAACCTGATACTCCGGCTGCTATTGTTTACAAAGCATCCTGGCCTGATGAAAAGGTTTGCTACTGCACTGTTGACACCTTGGCAGAAACTGCTGCTAAGCATGGCATCAATAAAACTGCCCTCATTACCGTTGGTAACTTCTTAGGTAATGTTTATGATCGTAGCGAGCTGTACAACCCGAACTTTGCTCATGGCTTCCGTGCTGCTGACCCCAGCAAGCTGGATGTTAAGCCTGAGGTAAAATAAAATGCAGGCAGCAGTATTTTCCTTTTCCGTAAGAGGAGCAGAGCTTAGTAAAAAAATTGGCTTGTATCTGGAAAGCATTGGTTATGCTGTAAGACTGCAGACAGTTTCTAAGTATGCTGCAACTGTCGGTCTTGAGGAAATGCTTCCTGGTCACAATGAGGCTTGTGCAGATGCTTTTAAGGATTGTCAAACCATAGTATTTGTAGGTGCTACGGGCATTGCTGTGCGTACAATTGCACCATTGCTTGTGAGCAAGGTCGTTGATCCTGCGGTAGTATCCGTAGATGAAAGGGGAACCTATGTTATTCCTCTTGTTTCCGGTCATATAGGTGGTGCAAACGAGTTGTCGCGTTGCCTTGCTGCTTATATTGGTGGAACGGCCTGTGTGACTACAGCAACTGATGTAAATGGCCTTTTTGCAGTTGATGAATGGGCTGCTCGTAATCATATGACGATTTGTTCTATGAAGGCTGCTAAGGATTTTGCCGCAGCACTTGTAGATAAGCAAAAGGTTGGTTTATATGTAGACGATAGTTTTGCAGTATCAGGTGCTCTTCCTTTAAATGTAGAGCGCGGCACTGCGTTTTCAACTGGTATGGCTATTACATTGAATAAAGAGCTTGCTCCATTTGCAATCACTGTAAGACTATTGCCTCGCGTTGTGCATTTAGGAATTGGCTGTCGTCGCAATACTGCTTTAGAAACCATTGAAGCATTAGTGCTTCCAGAACTAGAGAAGCTAAAGCTTGATATGCGTTCTGTTGCAGGTATTGCGTCTGTAGATTTGAAAAAGGATGAGCAGGGGCTTCTTGCCTTTGCTGCAAAATATAAGCTTCCAATTACATTTTATACAGCAAATGAGCTGAATGAAGTTGTTGGAGATTTTACTCCGTCTGCTTTTGTGCAGAGTGTAGTAGGCGTAAGCAATGTCTGTGAGCGTAGTGCTGTTAAGGACAGTAACGATGGCAGACTTATGTTACGCAAAACTAGTCTGAATGGTGTGACTTTATCCATAGCGGTAGAGGAGCTGGTTTTAGATTTTAATAAGACTGGTTTAAAATGCAATTAAGGATGGTGGAATATGTCTAAGATATTTGTAGTAGGTCTCGGCCCTGGCGGTGTTGAGCAAATGACTAAAAGAGCCTATGAAGCTCTGCAAAAATGTGATGTTATTGCAGGTTATAATGTATATGTTAACCTGATTAAAGATGACTTTGCTGGTAAGGAATTTTTGTCTAATGGCATGCGTAAAGAGGTTGACCGCTGCAAGTTGGCTTTGGACGAGGCTTTAAAGGGCAAAACTGTTGCTATGATTTCTAGTGGTGATGCTGGTGTATATGGTATGGCCGGCATCATGTGCCAAGTTGCTGAAGGTCATCCTGAAGTAGAAATCGAGGTTGTTCCTGGTATCACAGCTGCATGCTCTGGCGCTGCAGTTTTAGGTGCCCCGCTGATTAGTGACTTCTGCTTGATTTCTTTAAGTGACCTTTTGACTCCGTGGGAAAAAATTGAAAAGCGCTTAGATTGTGCATCTCAAGCTGATTTCTGCATTTGTTTGTATAATCCTTCTAGCTTTAAACGCCATGATTATCTGCAAAAGGCTTGCGATATTATGCTGAAAAACCAGCCTGGTACAATTCCTGCAGGTATTGTTCGTAATATTGGTCGTGAAGGTGAAGAATACGAATTAACTACTTTGGCTGAGCTGCGTGATAAAAAAGTAGATATGTTCTCTACTGTAATTATCGGTAACACTCAAACCCAAATTATTAATGGCCGCATGGTAACTCCTCGTGGTTACAGATTAGGATGAAAGAAGTAGTTTGGCTTATTGGTGGAACCAGCGAAGGACGTAGGCTAATTAAAGAGCTTGCTGATTTAGATATTGAAATCTACGTTTCTGTAGCAACGGAATATGGTGCATCTCTTATCGAACCTCAAGCTAATGTAACCGTTATGGCTAAACGTATGGATTTGGAGGCTATGTGCAGTTTCTTAAAGGAGAAGCGTCCTCACTTTGTGGTGGATGCAACTCATCCATATGCAACTATTGTTACTGAAACTGTTCAAGAAGCCTGCAGACGTGAAGATTGTGAATATCTTCGCCTTGTACGTCCTGTAGGTGAAAACGGTAACTATACTAGAGTAGCGGATTTTAGTGAGGCTGTAGAGCTTTTGAATCATGTTGATGGTAAAATCTTTCTTACTACAGGTAGCAAGAATCTGCAGGATTTTACAGCAGTTCATGATTACCAGGAAAGAATTGCCTTGAGAGTTTTACCTATGAAGGATTCATTAGATACAGCGTTAAGCCTTGGTTATAAGCCTGCAAACATTGTGTGTATGCAAGGACCCTTTGCTAAGGACCTAAATATTGCTATGCTTAAGAAGTTTGGCAGTCAGTTTATGGTAACTAAGGATTCAGGTCCTGTTGGAGGCTTTGAGGAAAAGGTAGAGGCTGCAGAAGCTGCTGGAGCTAAGCTTATTGTTATAGGCCGTGCTTCTGAGGAGCAGGGTTCTGGATATAATGAAATTTTGACTTATTTGCATAAAGTATTTGCAGGTAAGCAGCTGTAAAGGAGCTCACTATGCTGAGAGTTAATATTGTAGGCATCGGCCCGGGTAATCCGGAGCTTCTGACTGGTGCTGCCCGTCAGGCAATTGCAGAAAGCAATATTCTGATAGGTGATAAAAGAATGCTGTCTAGCTTTGCTGATGCTTCTAAAAAAATTTATGATACTATTAAAACTGCGGATATTGTAGAAATTGCTACACAGGCAAACCCTGAAAAGGATGTTTTAGCAGTTCTTGTTTCTGGGGATGTGGGCTTTTTTAGCCTGGCTAAAACTATTAGTGGCAAGCTTCCAGAATGTAAATGTGTTCGTTATTGTGGTATTAGTAGTCTGGTATATTTTGCATCTAAGCTGGAAATGTCCTGGGATGATGCAAAAATTGTTAGCATGCACGGACGTAAACAAAATCTGGTTTCTGCAGTTGCGCAAAACAAGAAGGTCTTTTCTCTTACTGGCGGCGAAAATTCTCCGCAAATGCTCTGTTCTAAGCTGTGTGCCCATGGCCTAGAAGCTGTAAGGGTTTATGTAGGTGAAAATCTTTCCTATCCAGAGGAGAAAATCACTTTTGGTACTGCAGAAGAGATTAGCAAACTAGAATTTCCGTCTCTATCCGTTATGATGATCATCAACGAGAATGCCAATGGCTATGAGCCTGTTGTACACGGTCTTGCAGATGAATTATTCATGCGCAGCAGGGTTCCTATGACTAAACAAGAGGTTCGCAGCGTTTCTATGTCCAAGCTTATGCCTAAGGCTACTGATGTTATTTATGACATTGGTGCAGGTACAGGCTCTTGCTCTATTGAGCTTGCCTTGTTGGCTAATAAGGGCAAGGTGTGGGCCTTTGAACGTAATCCTGTAGCTGTAGAGCTTTTGGGTAAGAATAAAGAGCTGTTTGGTGTTGAAAATCTTGATATCATCGCCGGAGAAGCTTTAGAAAATATTAAGGATATGCCAGCACCTGACTGCGTGTTTGTGGGTGGCAGCGGTGGCGACTTATGCCAAATGCTGGATATTATTTACACTAAAAATAGCAGCTGTCGTGTAGTAATCAATGCTATCACCATTGAAACACTTGCAGAGGTTGCTGAATATTATAAGCAGCATAAGGATTATTCTTTAGAAATTGTTAATGTATTTGTTGCGCGCGGTAAGCATTTAGGCAATTACAACTTGATGATGGCTCAAAATCCTGTATATGTAATGACTGCTTTGAAAAAGGAAGATTAACATGTCTGAAGTAAGGATTCCTAGATTTATGATCAGCGCACCCGGAAGTGGCAGCGGTAAAACTACCATTGTCTGCGGCCTGCTGAAAGCACTTATGAATAAGGGCCGTAGGGTTGCTGCCTTTAAATCCGGTCCTGACTATATAGATCCAATGTTTCATTCCAAGGTTATTGGTGCTAAATCCAGAAACTTGGATGTTTTTATGCTCGGTAAGGATGTAATTCCTTATTTAGTTGCTAAAAATGCCAAGGATGTGGATGTGGCAGTATTTGAAGGAGCTATGGGCTTTTATGATGGTATGGGTAAAACAGTGGAGGCTAGTGCCTATGACTTAGCTGTAACCTGTGCTACTCCTGTAGTTTTAGTTGTTAATGGTAAGGGAGCTGCTCTTTCTATTGCAGCTACTATCAAGGGCTTTAAAGAGTTTCGTAAAGATAGCCACATTGTTGGTGCAATTCTCAATAACGTCAATCCTATGAGCTATATGTTTTATAAGGATGTTATAGAGAAGGAAGCTGATGTAAGATTATTTGGATATTTTCCAGTGATGCAGGATTGTAATTTCGAAAGTCGTCATCTGGGATTAGTTACTGCTGAAGAAATTGGTGATTTACAGCGAATCGTTGATAGATTGGCTGAACAGGCTGCTAAATCTGTTGATTTAGATGGCCTTTTAGAGATAGCAAATGCTGCTGAGCCTATTAGCTATGTAGAGCAAAAACTAGAACCTGTAGGTAATGTTAAGATTGCCATTGCTCAGGATAAAGCCTTTTGCTTTTACTATCAAGATGCCTTGGATTTGTTGTGTGAGCTAGGGGCAGTGCTTATTCCATTTAGTCCTATAAATGATGCTCGTTTGCCTAAATGCGATGGACTTATTTTAGGCGGTGGCTACCCAGAACTTTATGCTCAACAGTTGGCAGATAACAAAACGATGTTAAGCGATATTAAGACTGCAATAAGCAAAGGATTGCCTTGCTTTGCTGAATGTGGTGGCTTTATGTATCTTTTAGAGCATTATGTTGACGAAAATAAGACTTACGATTGGGTAGGTGCCATTGAAGGTCAATCCCAAATGACTAATAAGCTTACACGTTTTGGTTATGTGAATTTAACTGCTAATGTAGATAATGTATTGTGTCATAAGGGTGCGAAAATAAACGCACACGAATTTCATTATTCAGATAGCACGAATAATGGTAATGGCTTTGAAATTTGCAAGGCCTCTGGCAAAGGAAAGTGGGAGGGAGCACATACCACAGAAAGTCTATATGCCGGTTATCCTCATATGCATTTATGGGGAAATTCTGAATTTGCTCGTAGCTTTGTAGAGCATTGTAGGAAGTTTGCAGAATGTTGAGTGCACTTTTATTAGAAGGGGAAATATTTATGATGACTTTAGGAGCGATTGTTGCAGGTTTTATATTGGATCTTATATTTGGTGATCCGCACTGGTTGCCACATCCAATATGTCTTATTGGCAATATGATTTCCTTTTTAGATAGGCATTTGAGAAAGCTTTTTGGCTTTAGCAATAATGGTCTTCTCTTCGGAGGTGCCTTGATGGTCGTTATTGTTCTAATGCTTTCCTTTTTTATTCCCCTGTCGGTTCTAAACATTGCCTATGGCTTCAACCCGTGGGTTGGCTTTGCTATAGAAACTATTATGTGCTATCAAATTTTTGCAACTAAATGTCTGCGTGACGAGAGTATGAAGGTTTACTACGCACTGCAGAAGAATGATATTGTTGATGCTCGCTTAAAGCTTTCCTGGATTGTTGGTCGTGATACCAAGGAGCTTAATGCAGAAGAGGTAACCAAGGGTGCAGTTGAAACAGTTGCTGAAAATACTGCAGATGGCATTATCGCACCAATGCTGTATATGTTTCTGGGCGGCGCACCGTTAGCTTTTCTTTACAAAGGCATAAACACTATGGATTCTATGGTTGGCTACAAAAATGATAAGTACATGTACTTTGGTCGTTGTGCAGCCAAGCTAGATGACTTAGCAAACCTTATTCCTGCCCGTATTACGGGTATTGTAATGATTTTAGCTTCTTACTTTCTCAATCTTAATTTTAAAGGTGCATGGAAGGTTTTTTGGAGAGATCGTTATAACCACTTAAGCCCAAATTCTGCAATGACAGAATCTGTTACCGCAGGTGCCTTGAATATTCAGCTTGGTGGTGACCATTATTATTTTGGCAAGCTGGTTCATAAGGATACTATTGGTGATAATATTCGTCCAGTAGTAGCAGAGGATATTGTTTCTACTAACAATTTACTGTATATGACAGCTGTTTTGAGCCTGCTTTTGTTCTCTCTAGTATATCTAACCAGATATTTTTATAACATTTGATGATTATGATAAGGCAGTGTGCTTCATTGCCTTATCACTAATTAGTTTTGACTAAGCAGCCTTTTCTGCTTATAATTGTGATTAGAATTTAAATTTAGTAGATGGAGGTGGAAAGGATGTACAAATATGAACATGGCGGTGATATTTACAGCCAGGAGCTTTCCGCTGCAGGCAAGCCATTTGTAGATTATTCTGCTAACATCAATCCTTTAGGTATCCCCAATGGGGTAAAAAACGCTATAAAAAATGCACTGCGCTTATGCGTAAATTATCCAGATCCTTTTTGCAGAAAGCTGGCAGCAGATACCGCTAAATTTTTAGGTGTTCCGAAGGAATATCTATTTTTTGGTAATGGCGCAGCTGATGTACTTTTTCGTTTAGCTTTAGCCCTGCGTCCGCGCAAGGCTTTACTTTTAGCTCCAACTTTTGCGGATTATGAAAAATCTCTTCGTTCCGTGAATTGTAGCATAAAGTACTATGCATTGCCTGAGGATAAGAATTTTTCTGTACAAAGGTCTATTTTAAATAAGATTACTCCTTCAACGGATATTGTTTATATTTGCAATCCAAACAATCCAACTGGTGTTATTTGTGATGAAGAGCTGTTGCTTAGCATCCTTGAAAAATGTGCACAGGTAAATGCTCGTCTGTTAGTTGATGAATGCTTTATGGATTTTGTAGATGAGGAAAAGAGCTATAGCTTACGTGATAAGCTGTCTAGTTATTCTAATCTCATTATTCTTAAGGCTTTTACTAAAACATTTGCTATTCCCGGTGTACGCCTAGGGTATTGCATGACTAGCGACGAAGAGCTTCATAGCAGACTTCATCAATGTGGTCAGGACTGGAGTGTTTCGATTCTTGCGCAGGAGGCGGGAATAGCTTCCTTGCAGGAAAAGAAATATCTTAAGGAATCCTTTGCTCTTATTAGTGAAGAACGCAAGTATTTGATGCGCCAATTAGAAAGTCTTGGTGCTAAAGTATATCCGTCTGAAGCTAACTATATATTCTTTAAATTAGAAGCTCCAGAAGACTTTGTTCAGCTTATGCGTGAGCAGGGTTATCTGATTCGCTCCTGTAGTAACTATCACAATTTAGGGCCTGGTTATTATCGTATAGCAGTAAAGACGAGAGTGCTTAACCGCGGTTTAATAAAGGCTATTAAGGAAGTAAAGAAACATGCGCTCCTTACTAATTCTTATTGATGGCTTAGGTGATGAACCTATTGCAGCTTGGCAAGGACAAACTCCATTCCAGCATTCTCACCATCCAGTTATGGATGCTTTGGAACAGAAGGGTAGTCTCAGCCAGGTAAGTATTTGTGAAGATGATATTGTTCCTGAAAGCTGTAGCTGTATTTTACGACTCCTAGGTGTTGCTAAAGAGGATATGCCCGGTAACCGTGCTTATCTAGAGCTTTTAGCACATGATAGAGATATTTCTGAATATGAGATGGTGCTTCGCTGTAACCTAGTTGCGGTAGACGCTGATGGAAGATTGGTGGGCTTTAATGGCCAAGGTCTTTCTCCTGAGGAAATGCGTAGTGCGGCAAGTGTATGCAATGATATTTTAAAGGACATTGAGTTTTTACATTTATCTGAGTATCGTAATCTTTTGATTATGAATAAGGAACAGTCAGTATTAAAACTGAAAATAGCTCCACCACACGAAAGTGTAGGAGAAAACTACTACGAGCTCATCGATGGTCTGACAAAGACATCGTTGTCAGTGAGCTATATGCTTCAAAAGGCACATCAGCGATTAGCAGCATTTGCCAGAAATGGCATGCATTATGAGCTGTATCCTTGGGGAGCTTCAGAACGTACCTTATTACCAAGCTTTGAAGGGCTTCATGGTTTTAGTGGAGCTGCTGTTTGTAAAGCAGAAATTGTTAAAGGTATTGGTAAAGCATTGGGAATGGAAGTAGTTGTTCCTAAAGGTGCTACAGGTGATGTAGATACTGATATTGCAGCTAAGGCGGAAGCAACAATGAAGCTTTTGCAGAATAATGAATTTGTCATTGCACATTTTAATGGCTCTGACGAGGCTGCTCATCGCTATGATTACGAGGGAAAATCTCAATTCATTGAAAAAGTGGATGCTCTTTTTGTATCTACAATAGTAAAAAATTATTCTGAGCCGTTGAAAATAGTTATTTGCGGTGATCATGTTACTAGTTCAATAACTGGTAAGCACGGTAGAGGTAATACGCCTGTTATAGCAGGTGCTATTAATGTTTCAATGAACAGTGTTAAATTAGAAAACTACCACCAAATTCTTGATTTTTTGATGAAAGAGAGTGACTAAAATGGCAAAAGCTCTTATGATAGTAGGCACGATGTCTAATGCAGGTAAAAGTTTAGTTACTGCTGGTCTGTGCCGTGTTTTTCATCAGGATGGTAAAAGCGTAGCGCCCTTTAAGTCTCAAAATATGGCGCTTAATTCCTTTATTACTAGTGATGGTGCAGAAATGGGCCGAGCACAAGTAGTACAGGCAGAAGCTGCTGATATTGAACCTAGCGCTTTAATGAACCCTATTTTGTTGAAGCCTTGTAGCGATAAAGGTTCTCAGGTCATCGTTCTTGGAGAACCAATAGGCACTATGACTGCTGGAGAGTATTACAAAATGAAGCATACTTTGCGCCCTTCTATTATGAAGGCTTTTAATACTCTTGCAGAGAATCATGATGTAATTGTTATTGAAGGTGCTGGCAGCCCTGCTGAAATCAACATTAATAAGGACGATTTTGTTAATATGGGTATGGCCAAAATGGCTAAGGCACCTGTACTTTTGGTAGCAGATATTGATCGCGGTGGCGTTTTTGCTTCCATATATGGTACTGTAATGCTTATGGATGAAGAAGAGCGCTCTATGATTAAGGGCATCATCATTAATAAGTTCCGTGGCGATGTTGAAATTTTGCGTCCCGGACTTAAAATGATTGAGGAGAAAACTGGCATTCCAGTTGTTGGTGTTATGCCAATGCTGGATGTGGATATTGAAGACGAAGACAGCTTGTCTGAACGTATTTCTGCTCGCAGCGATGTTAACCTTATTGATATAGCTGTTGTACGTATTCCACGTATGTCCAATTATACTGATTTCAACGTATTTGAGCTTATTCCGGGAGTTTCTTTACGTTATGTAAAAAATCCAAGAGAGCTAGGAAATCCAGATATGATTATCATTCCTGGTACCAAAAATACTATTGGCGATTTAAAATGGCTGCGTCAAAGCGGTATGGAAGCACTTATTCTAAGAAAGGCTGCTAAGGGTACAGTTGTTTTTGGTATTTGTGGTGGTTATCAAATGCTTGGTAAAAACATTTCTGACCCCTATGGCGTAGAAGAGGGCGGAGATACTCCTGGCTTAGGTTTATTGAATGTAGAAACTTCTTTTATCGAGAAGAAGCGTACAATTCAGATGCAGGGTACTTTTGGTGAAGTTAAGGGAATTTTTGCAGCCTTAAGTGGAAAACCTTTATTTGGCTATGAAATTCATTCTGGTGTTACTACATTTCCTGAAGAAGATGCCTTGACCAAAATCAAACCAATCCATGAAGACGGTGAAATTATGGTCGAAGGCTCTCAGCATATTGAAGGCGATATGAATGTATATGGTACCTATGTACATGGTGTTTTTGATGGTGAAGGTATTGCTGCTACCATTATAGAGGCACTGCTGGCACAAAAGGGCCTAAAAATGGACGATATAAAAACTATTAATTTTGCTGACTACAAGAAGCAACAATATGATATTCTTGCTGATGGCATTCGCAAAAATCTTGATATGAATAAAATCAGAGAAATTCTGGAGGCAGGTCTATAATGAAAGATGGCGGCTTAATTCATATTTACACTGGTGATGGCAAGGGCAAAACTACTGCTGCTCTTGGTCTTGCTGTACGTTGTAGTGGCCACGGCAACAAGGTGTTGCTAGTGCAGTTTTTAAAGAGCAGACCAACAGGAGAGCTGAATAGCATCGCTTTATTACCCAATATAGAGCTTATGCGTGGCAAAGAAACAAAAAAATTTACTTTCCAGATGACAGCAGAGGAAAAGGCTCAAGTATTGGTAGAGCATACTGCATTATTTGAAAAGGTAAAGGAAAAGTGTGCTCACGAAAAGATTGATCTATTAATCCTTGATGAGGTTATTGGTGCCTGCAATACAGGTGTTTTTGATATTAAAAGCTTAATTGAATTCTTGAAAAATAAACCGCAGGAGCTTGAAGTTGTGATGACTGGGCGAAATCCAGCACCTGAGCTGATAGAGCTTGCTGACTATGTTTCTGAAATCATGAAGCGTAAGCATCCCTTTGAAAAGGGGATTCCCGCACGTACTGGCATTGAAAGGTAGGATATTTATGCAATTACAAAATGTACTTCCCGCTGATATCGAAAAACGTAGTATGGAAATTATTGGTGAAGAATTAGGTCAAATTAAGATTGATCCTGAAAAAATCGATATTGTAAAGCGTGTAATCCATACATCTGCAGACTTTGATTATGCTCGTAATATGATGTTTTCTGATGGTGTAGTAGAAAAGGCTTTGGCTGCGCTTGAAAAGGGTGCAACTATTGTTACTGATACTAATATGGCATGTACCGGTATCAATAAAATGGGGTTAAGCAAGCTGGGAGCAAAGGCTGTTTGCTTTATGGCTGACGCTGATGTTGCAGCACGTGCTAAGGAAGCTGGATCTACTAGAGCGGCTGCTTGCATGGAAAAGGCTTGCACCATTGAAGGTCCTGTAATTATTGCTGTAGGTAATGCTCCTACTGCACTGGTTCGTTTAGACGAGTTGGTAAAAGAAGGTAAGATTAAACCTGAGCTTGTAATAGGTGTTCCTGTAGGTTTTGTTAACGTTGTTGAGTCCAAGGAAATCATTATGAAAACTGGTATTCCTTACATCGTAGCACGTGGTCGTAAGGGTGGTAGCAATGTTGCAGCAGCAATCTGTAATGCGCTTATCTATAAGCTGACTCGTAAATAATTATCAAACTAAATAGGCATAAAAATATCCGGATAGACTAGTAAGATAGTTTATCCGGATTTTATTTGTTATATATAAAACAAAAAAGCCTCGAATGTTTTCACATTCGAAGCTGAATTAACTGGCTCCCCGAGTAGGACTCGAACCTACGACGCCCTGATTAACAGTCAGGTGTTCTACCGACTGAACTATCGGGGAAGAACCTTGGATGTTTTTGCTGTGCTCAACATCACGAGTGTTATTATAAGACAAATCTAAAGCTTTGTCAACACTTTTTTGCAAGTTTTTTTAAAGTTTTTTTACTTTTTTTCTTCAAGCCTGCAAACATGCGATAAATACTAGCTTTTTCGGCTATTCCATCATATAAATTTCTTGCTGTTTTTCAGAAAAGGATAGTGAAAATCCGAAAAAATTATTATTTTTTTATCAATACTATCTCAATTTTTTTAATTTTCAGCATTAAATTAGAAAATCGTCTATCCGATATTGTAAAAATTTGCTATCTTCAGCTTCATCGCTAAATTAAAAAACGCGAACCTTTACTACAATTTTTTGTACATTGCTAGGCTCTTCACCAGATTGACAATTAGGACGATGCAGCTCCCAAGGGAAGAATACTGCAAAATCCCCTGCCTTTAAGGTTACACAATTAACCTCTGCAGGATCAGCATAAAAAATAACGTCTTCCTTCTCTGCCTTATTTTCAGTTTCTACACAAGCATCAGTTAAAGGAGTATACCAAATATCTTCCTCTCCTGCAGCCACATATTGAACATCAATGTATTGCTCATGCTTTTCAGGACGACGATCAGACTTAGGCTCGGTTGCATATGTATTTACGCGAGCAAAAACATTGCGGCCATCAATTTCATACTCACCATTTTCCACCTTGCTAAAATCAGTTTCTGCAACATACAGCAGTGCTTTCTTCAGGCTTTTGTTAAGATAAGGCAAATATTGTTCTACATTGCTTTTATTACCAAAAATCATAGCTTATGCACCTCATTATCATCTAAAATAGTTACAGTCTATATGTGAAAGTACAAGCATTCTATACTTTTCTATAGCTGCTCTTGACTATATATAATTCTCCGCATTTAAAAAATTCCCTGCTGCTCTTTACAAAACTTCCTCAACATAATAAAATGGCAATGATACTATGCTTAGCCGCAGCTTATGTATAGCCCCAAGCTGCAGGCGTTTTAGCTTTTTGGGGGTAATTACTATTATAGAGAGGTAAAAGATGAGTTATTTAAACGTCACCAATGTTTCCCATTCCTTTGGCGGACGCCAGATTTTAGAGGATGTATCCTTTAAGCTGTTGCGCGGCGAACACGTAGGCCTTGTAGGTGCTAACGGCGAAGGTAAATCTACCTTTTTGAATATTGTTACTGGTCATACCCTGCCTGACGAAGGCAAAATTGAATGGCCTGGCAAGGTTACAGTTGGTTATTTGGACCAACAAAGCACCTTAGAAAAGGGCATGACTATTCGCGAGGTTCTGCGCACTGCCTTCAAGGATATGTACGAAATGGAGCAGCAAATGATGGACCTGTACGAAAAGATGGGTGATGCTACTCCTGAGGAAATGGACAAAATGATGAATACCGTAGGTGAAATCCAAACAGAGCTGGAGCACAGCGGTTTCTATTCCCTGGACAGCAAAATAGAGGAATTCGCCAATGGCCTCGGCCTTGGCAGCATCGGTCTTGATAAAGATGTAAGCGAGCTTTCCGGTGGTCAGCGCAGTAAGGTTTTACTGGCTAAGCTGCTGCTGCAAAACTCCAAGATTCTGTTACTGGACGAGCCCACCAACTATTTGGACGTTGAGCATATTGAATGGTTGACCAAATTCCTGCAAAATTACGAGCATGCCTTCATCCTGATTTCCCATGATATTCCCTTCCTCAATAAGGTTGTTAACGTAATTTATCATTTGGAAAACTGCGAGCTGACACGCTACAGCGGCAACTATGATAAGTTCCAGGAGATGTATGCTATCTACAAGGCGCAAAAAGAAAGCGCTTATGAACGTCAACAACAGGAGGTTGCTAAGCTGGAGGACTTTATCGCCCGCAATAAGGCTAGAGTTGCAACCACTAATATGGCAAAAAGCCGCCAACGCAAGCTGGATAAGATGGAAATGATTGAAAAGCCTAGAGAGAAAATTAAACCGACCTTCAAGTTCACTGAAGCTCGTACCCCTAGCCGTTTCCTTGTTGAAGCTAAGGATTTGGTTTTAGGCTATGATTCTCCCCTTACTCGTCCTGTAACCTTCAACCTAGAGCGCGGTCAAAAAATTGCTATCCGTGGTGTTAACGGTCTGGGTAAAACCACTCTGCTAAAAACCATCCTCGGTATTATTCCCCCTCTCAGCGGCAGCGTTGAGCTGGGCGAATTCTTAGAGCCTGGCTACTTTGAGCAGGAAGAACGTGAAAAGAACGAAAACACTGCTTTAGAGGATGTATGGAACGAATACCCAGGACTTACTAACTACGAGGTTCGTGCTGCACTTGCAGGCTGTGGTTTAACTAATGACCATATTACCAGTAAGGTATTCGTGCTTAGCGGTGGCGAAGCTGCTAAGGTTCGTTTATGTAAGCTGATGCTTAAGGACGTTAACTGGCTGGTACTTGACGAACCCACCAACCACTTAGATGTAGATGCTAAGGAAGAGCTGGCTAGAGCCTTAAAGGCTTTTAAAGGCAGCGTACTTCTGGTATCCCATGAACCTGAATTCTATGAAGGCTGGGTGGACAAGGTTTGGAACATTGAGGACTGGACCACAAAGATTATTTAATACTGACCACCTTAGATAAGTAAGATTTCGTTTTCAACAAGTATGATATGTACCCTCTTTACTGTATAGACCAGTTGATATGTACCCAGAATCCTGGACACATTTCTTAATTATGCGAGGCATGTGGAT
>USBG01000023.1 GCA_900552855.1 uncultured Phascolarctobacterium sp.
CAAAGGAAATCATACTCCTAACGCCGCCTTCGTTTTTCTTAACAGAATCTTAACATCGTGCTTAGCATCTTAACGTTGCCTAAATAAGACCTATGGTATAATCAAAATGAGTAAAAGAACATGGTGATATTATGTTGGATAATTTAAATAATTCTTATACAGGACAACAAAATAATCACGGACAGGGCAACCTGAAAATTTTCTTTGGTTATGCCGCCGGCGTGGGCAAGACCTGTGCTATGCTGAAGGCTGCTCATAGAGCCAAGGAGCAGGGACTGGACGTGGTTGTAGGTTATGTGGAGCGTCATAGCAGGCCTGATACACTGGCTCTTTTGGATGGCTTGGAGCTAATTCCTGATCAGATAATTGATTATAAGGGTATTAAGCTGAAGGAATTTGACCTTGACGCTGCTTTGAAGCGCAAGCCCCGGATTATTCTAGTAGATGAGCTGGCTCATAGCAATGCAGCAGGCTGTCGTCATCTGAAGCGTTATCAGGATGTGGAGGAGCTGTTAAGAGCAGGTATAGATGTTTATACCACTATTAACGTACAGCATTTAGAATCCTTAAATGACCTTGTGGCTTCTATTACCCATATTGCTGTAAGCGAAAGAATACCTGATTCTGTTTTTGACTCTGCAGAGCAGGTTGAGCTTGTAGATATTGAACCTGATGATTTGATTGAGCGCTTACAGGCTGGTAAGGTTTATCGTGAAAAGCAGGCTATACGTGCTTTGGAGAATTTCTTTACTAAGGAAAATTTAGCGGCTTTAAGAGAAATTGCTTTGCGTCGTACTGCGGACCGTTTGAATCGTAATGCTCAGAAGGAGGGTCAGGACAGAGCAGCTAGAGCAGGCGAGCATATCCTGATTTGCTTATCAGGCTCTCCCTCTAACGCACGCGTAATCCGTACTGCTTCGCGTATGGCTGAGGCGTTCCACAGTGGCTTTACAGCGCTACTGGTTGAGACTCCGGAAACAAAGAAGCTGAATGGTTCTAGTCTGAAGCGTTTGCAGGATAATGTACGTTTGGCAGAACAGCTTGGCGCCAGAATTGCTACTGTTTATGGTGATGATGCAGCAACACAGATTGCTGAATACGCTAAGGTTAGCGGTATTACAAAAATTATTCTAGGTCGTATAAATCATAAGGTTTCTTTTATTGCACAGGGAAAAACCTTAGCAGACAAGCTGATTCAGCTGGCAGGCGATATTGATATTTATATTATTCCTGATGCCCAACCACTATATAAAAAGAAGTATTCCCTGCTGCATCATGCAGATGTACGCTTTGACTGGATGGACGTGCTAAAGGTTATTGGCACTACCGTAGCCTCTACTATTATTGGTTATGGATTTTTCGCAGTTGATCTGCGTGAGGCCAATATTATTACTATCTATATTTTAGGCGTACTTTTGGCGGCTATCTGGACTAACGGACATCTTTATGGCGCATTGGCGTCATTTCTTAGCGTTATCGCTTTTAACTTTTTCTTTACGGTGCCGCGCTACACCTTGCAGGCTAATGCTCCGGACTATCCTGTAACCTTTTTGATTATGCTGCTTGCCAGCGTAATTTCTAGTACCTTGGCAACAAGGGTTAAGAAGCAGGCCCGTCAATCTGCTAAGAAGGCCTACTATATGGAGCTTTTAATGAATGGTAGTCAAAAGCTGCAGCAGGGCAGGGATGAGCAGGAAATAATCCGCATTGCTGCAGAGCTGGTTGGTAAGCTTTTGAATAGCCCTGTGCTGTATGCTTTGTCTTTAAAGGGCAAGAAGCTTGATTTTCAGGTGGAGCCTATTAACGAAGCAACTAAGCTGTTAGGAACGCTTAATGCAGAGGAGCTGGGAGTTGCTGACTGGGTTGTTAAAAATAATAAGCACGCAGGTGCTACTACCAATACATTGTCCAGTGCACAAAACCTGTATATGTCTATTAGAGGCAATCAGGAGGTTATGGGTGTTATTGGTATTCCCGGCAAATATTATCCGGTGTTAGATGTGTTCGAAAAGAATATCATTATCTATATTCTCAATGAATGCGGTCTTATTTTGGAGCGTCGTCGTCTCCGTTCTGAAAAGCAGGCTATTGAAATGGAAACACAGCGCGAAAGATTGCGTTCCAACCTTTTACGTGCTATTTCTCATGATTTGCGTACTCCGCTGACCAGTATTAGTGGTAACGCTGGCATTTTGATGGAAAAGAGCATTGATCTAAGTCAGGAAAAGAAGCAGGAAATTTACAATTCTATTTATGATGATTCTATATGGCTGATAAATTTGACCGAAAATCTTCTTTCCATTACCCGTTTTGAAAACAGCTCAATGCGTTTGCAGATTAATGCCGAGCTTTTGGACGATGTATTCAAAGAGGCTGTATCTCATTTGGACCGCAAGGCCAAGGAGCATAAGATAATTGTGGAGCTGGAGGACGATTTACTGATGGCCAGGATGGACGTGCGCCTTATTATCCAGGTTATCATTAACATTATTAATAATGCTGTTAAATATACTCCTGTCGGCTCAGAAATTAAGCTGAGCGCTAAAAAACAGGATAAAATGGTTTGTATCAGCATTGCTGATGACGGACCAGGTATTTCTGATGAAAGCAAGGAGCAGATTTTTGATATGTTCTATATATCAGGTATAGACGCTGATAGCCGTAGAGGCTTGGGCCTAGGCTTGAGCTTGTGCAAATCTATAGTTGATGCTCACGGTGGCAGTATTGAGGTTAAGGATAACGAGCCTCATGGAGCAGTATTCTCCTTTACATTACCATTAGAGGAAGTGAATTTAGACTATGTATAAACCGAAGATTCTTGTGGTTGAGGACGACCCGGCCATTGTTAATTTAATTAGAACTACGCTCGATACTCAGAATTATCAGTATCACATTGCTAATAACGGTTCAGGTGCTTTACTGGGCGCTGTTTCCTATAATGCTGATGTAATGATTCTTGATCTTGGTTTGCCTGATATGGATGGCGCGGACATTATCCGTAAGGTTCGTGGCTGGAGTAAGCTGCCCATCATCGTAGTCAGTGCTCGTAGTGAGGATCAGGATAAGGTTGATGCTCTTGATGCTGGTGCTGATGATTATCTGACTAAGCCCTTTAGCATTGATGAGTTTTTGGCCCGCCTGCGTGTGGCCTTGCGCCGTAGCAGGGCGGAAGAGGCAGCTGCTGATTCCGCCGCAGGACAGTACCACAATGGGGAGCTGACCATTGATTATGTGGCAGGCTGCGTATTTATGGGTGACGAGGAAATTCATCTTACTCCCATCGAATATAAGCTGCTTTGCGTATTGGCTAAGAATACAGGCAAGGTGCTTACTCATAACTATATCCTTAAGGAGGTATGGGGTAGTGCTCTTGATTCTGATACCACCTCTTTGAGAGTGTTTATGGCTACGCTTCGTAAAAAGATTGAAGGGAAAGTTAAGGATACTGATAACAAATACATTCAAACACATATTGGCGTGGGCTACCGCATGCTGCGTCGCTAAATATAGGCGTAACGCTGTTCGTTCGTAAAGAATGGGCAGCGTTTTTCTTTTTCTAGAAAATCTTAACATTAGCTTAATATGGAGCGACAAATGTTAAGACGGACTTTATGACAAAACTGCTACAATAAACTATGCAATTAGAGATGATTAGCACTACTATTTCAAATGAGGAGGATAGATACCATGATGGATATACTGATGATATTAACTATTGTTGGATGTGTTGCATTAGTTTTTCTCCTGCTGCATTGGTGCACGGAGCAAGTTGATAGTGATGAGTAAGGAGGAAGAAAAATGTTAGTACTTGAAGGTATTGTTTTGGCTTTGGGCATGTATCTAGTTTATGCGTTGGCACATCCCGAAAGATTTTAAAAAAGGATAGGAGGATGATTTTATGCTGCAACTGATATTGACCATAATCCTCTATCTGATTATGGTTGTCCCTGTTGGTTTTTATGTTTACAAGATAGCAATCAATAAGCCCACGCTTATGGATCCTATCTTTGACCGTCTTGATGGCCTTATCTACAAAATCAGTGGTATTGAACCTGAGGAGGGTATGAGTTGGAAAAAATATGCTGCCGCTCTTTTAGGAACTAACTGTGTAATGATGCTTATTGGTTACGCTATTCTGCGTCTTCAAAGCATTGACTTCTTTAATCCCAATGGTATTGGTGCAATGGAGGAATCACTTTCCTTTAACACCATTATCAGCTTTATGACTAATACAAACCTGCAGCACTATTCCGGTGAGTCTGGTTTGTCCTATTTGTCCCAAATGCTTGTCATCATCTTTATGATGTTCGTTTCCGCAGCTAGCGGCTATGCAGCCTGCATTGCCTTTATTCGTGGCATTGTTGGTAGCCGCAAGGAGGACGTTGGTAACTTCTTTGTTGATATGGTACGCATTACTACCCGCGTGCTGATGCCCTTTTCCATTGTTGGTGGCTTACTTCTGGTATGGCAGGGCGTTCCGCAAAACTTCTCTCCCAACGTAGTAGTTGATACCTTAGAGGGTGGCAAGCAGATTATTGCTATGGGTCCTGTAGCGGCGCTTGAGATTATTAAGCACTTAGGTACTAACGGCGGTGGCTATATTGGTGCCAACTCTTCTACACCTATTGAAAACCCTACTATTATCAGTAATCTGATTGAGCTTTATTCCATGATGCTGTTCCCCGGTGCCTGCGTAATTACCTTTGGTAAGATGGTGCAGGATCGTAACGAAGCAAGAGCACTGGCTGCTGAAGAAGGCGCTGCTCCTGCTGATATGGCTGCAAGAAAGGGTGCTCACAGCAGCCTGACTGCTTGGATGTATGGTCGTGAGGGCCGTAGCGTTTTTGCAGCAATGGGTATTTTGTTCGTGTTAGGCTTAAGCCTGTGCTTCTGGGCTGAAAGTCAGGGTAATCCGCTGCTGGCAAATGCAGGTCTGAGTCAATCCATGGGCAGCATGGAGGGCAAGGAGGTTCGCTTCGGTATTGCTCAATCTGCAATGTTTACTACTACAACTACTTCCTTTACTACTGGTACTGTTAATAATATGCATGATACCTTAACTCCTTTGGGCGGTATGGTGCCCCTGCTGCATATGATGCTGAACGTAGTATTTGGCGGTAAGGGCGTTGGCCTGATGAACATGATTATGTATGTTATCTTAGCTGTATTCATCTGCGGCCTGATGATTGGCCGTACTCCTGAATACCTCGGCAAAAAAATTGAAGGCCGTGAAATGAAGCTGACCGCACTGTGCATTATCATTCATCCGCTTTTGATTCTGTCCTTCTCTGCTTTGGCAGTTGC
This sequence comes from uncultured Phascolarctobacterium sp., assembly GCA_900552855.1. GTDB lineage: Bacteria > Bacillota > Negativicutes > Acidaminococcales > Acidaminococcaceae > Phascolarctobacterium_A. The sequence continues at coordinate 5,305 of USBG01000023.1, forward strand.
AACTGAAGGCGGTCTGGCAGGTCTGACCAATCCTGGCTTCCATGGCTTGTCCCAGATTCTGTATGAATACTCCTCTTCTGCTGCTAACAATGGCTCCGGCTTTGAAGGCTTGGCAGATAACACTGTATTCTGGAACGTAACCACCGGTCTGGTAATGTTCTTTGGCAGATTCCTTTCCATTGTTATTCAATTAGCTATTGCAGGCTCCCTGATGAAGAAATGCTTTGTTAATTCTTCCTCCGGTACTCTGCATACCGATAATTTCGCATTTTCCGTAATTCTGGTATTTGTAGTATACATCTTTGCTGCACTTACCTTCTTTCCGGCACTGGCTCTCGGTCCTATTGCTGAGCACCTGATGCTGTGGTAATAAGGAGGCCTTGATATGAGTAAGAAAAATCAAAAGCTGATTACTAATGACATACTGCGTCAGGCAGTGATCGGCTCCTTTACTAAATTAAATCCCGCCTACATGATGAAGAACCCCGTTATGTTCGTTGTTGAAATCGGCTTTTTCATCACTTTGGCTCTGAGCTTCTGCCCAAGCCTCTTTGGTGAGATGGGTGACGAACCTGGTCTACGTACCTATAACGCTATTATTAGTGTCGTACTCTTTGTTACTGTACTATTCGCTAACTTTGCAGAGTCTGTAGCAGAGGGCAGAGGTAAGGCGCAGGCTGCAAGCCTGAAGAAAACTCAAAAGGACACTCGGGCCTGCTTAGTGGCTGAGGATGGTATTGAAACCATCGTTATGTCCAGTGAGCTGAAAAAGGGCGATGTTGTTCTTGTGGCTGCAGGTGAGATTATCCCTGGTGATGGCGAGGTTATAGAGGGCATTGCTTCTGTTGATGAATCTGCTATTACCGGTGAATCTGCTCCTGTTGTACGTGAATCCGGTGGCGACTTCTGTTCTGTAACCGGTGGTACTACCGTTGTTTCCGACTGGCTGAAGATTCGTATTACCTCCGAGCCGGGTAATAGCTTCCTGGATCGTATGATTAAGCTAGTTGAGGGTGCTTCTCGCAAGAAAACCCCTAACGAGATTGCTTTAAACACACTGCTTGTTTCCTTAACCATTATTTTCCTGATTGTAATCGTTACTCTGTATCCTATTGGCCTGTACTCTGGAGTACAGCTGCAAACCTCTACCTTGATTGCTCTGGCTGTTTGCTTGATTCCTACCACCATCGGTGGTCTGCTTTCCGCAATCGGTATTGCAGGTATGGACCGTGTTACCCGCTTCAATGTTATTGCTATGAGTGGTAAGGCTGTAGAAGCGTGCGGCGACGTAGATACCATGATTCTGGATAAGACTGGTACTATTACCTTTGGTAACCGCTTAGCTGCTGATTTTGTTCCCGTAGGCAACGCTAAACGCAGTGATCTTATCAGCTGCGCAGCACTGACCAGTATGCAGGACTCTACTCCTGAGGGTAAGTCCACTCTGGAGCTGGCAAAACGTTTTGGTGATACCAGCAAGGAGACTGCAGGTGCTGAATACCTGCCATTTACTGCACAAACCAGAATGAGTGGCGTGGATTTGCCTGACGGCACTAAAATCCGCAAAGGTGCTTCCGATGCCATCGAGTGCTATGTAAAGGCTCAGGGTGGCAAGATTCCTGCTGACTTATATGAACAGGTTGAAAAAATCGCTAATTTAGGCGGTACACCTTTGGTTGTCAGCAAAGATGCTGAAATTCTTGGCGTAATATACCTGAAAGATACTGTTAAGCCCGGCATGGCGGAGCGCTTTGAGCGTTTGCGTATTATTGGTATCAAAACCATTATGTGCACCGGCGATAACCCGCTGACTGCTGCTACTATTGCTAAAGAGGCAGGCGTTGACGGCTTCATTGCTGAATGCAAGCCCGAGGATAAAATTACTGTTATCAAGAAGGAGCAAGCCAAAGGTAAAATCGTAGCTATGACTGGTGACGGCACCAATGACGCTCCTGCACTGGCTCAGGCTAACGTAGGTTTGGCAATGAACAGCGGCACTACTGCTGCTAAGGAAGCAGCTAATATGGTTGACCTTGATTCTGATCCTACCAAGATTCTTGAGGTTGTAGAAATTGGTAAGCAGCTGTTGATTACTCGTGGTAGCTTAACTACCTTCTCCATTGCTAATGATATTGCTAAATACTTTGCCATTATTCCGGCAATGTTCATGGTTGCAATTCCTGAGCTGGGTATTTTGAATATTATGGACCTGGCAACTCCCTATAGTGCTATTTTGTCCGCGCTAATTTTCAACGCTATTATCATTCCTTGCCTGATTCCTCTGGCTATGAAGGGCATTGAATATAAACCCATGTCTTCTGGTAAGTTGTTAGCAAGAAATATGTTGATTTACGGCGTAGGCGGTGTAATTACTCCCTTCGTTGGTATTAAGGTGATTGATATACTGATTAATCCTCTGCTGAAGGTAATTGGTCTCTAAGAAAGGAAGCTTTGTTATGAATAATAAATTTTTGAGTATATCTCGTCAGGCTATTTTATCAACAGTTTGTCTGATGGTGCTCTGTGGCTTTATCTTTCCCTATTTGATGACAGGTCTGGCTAAGGTGCTCTTTCCTGCTCAGGCTAGCGGCAGCCTGATTAAATATCAGGGCAAGACTATTGGTGCGGAATATGTTGGACAAGAGTTTACTAAAGACTACTTTATGTGGAGTCGTCCTTCTGCTTATCATTATAACGTGTATGTTGAAAAAGCAGATGGTAGCAAAGTTTACAATGATGGCTCAGACTTTGCAGGTCTTAGCTCTGGTTCCAATAACTATGCTCCCACTAATCCTGCTTTAGTAGAGCGTGTAAAAAATGATATGCAGAAATTCCTAATTGCCAACCCCCATCTTAGTGCTGTTGATATTCCTACAGACCTTTTGACTGCTTCCGGCTCTGGTTTGGACCCTCATATTTCTCCCGAGTCAGCAACGGTACAGATTCCTAGAATTGCTGCTGCTTCCGGCTTGAGCAAAGCTCAAGTAGAAAAAATTGTTGCCGAAAATACTGATGAGAAGGTTTTAGGGGTGTTTGGCGAAAGAGTTGTCAATGTATTAAAGGTTAATGCTGCTATTGCTGAAAAATTACAAGTTAAATGATGAAATGCTTTATGAATAATTAGGCTCTACCTATATAGAAATGTGTTGGAGCTAATGATTCTGATTTAACATCATTATTAAAGCCTTACTGTGAAAATTGATTTTAAAAATAAGACTTGGGTGGAAAACAATATAAAGGGTGCCTATGTTAAAAAAATGCTTACAAAGACTGCTATTTATAATTCTGTTGCTTTCTCTGTCATCAATAGCTGTTGCAAAGGAAAAGACTACAGTTATCTTTGGTGATGCAGGTTGGGATAGCGTCAAATTTCATAACGCTGTGGCCGGTTTTATTGCCGAATCAGCCTATGATATTAAGCCTAAAACTATAAGTGGTTCCAGTGCTATCGTCGAGGCTTCTTTAGTACGTGGCGACGTCGATGTTAATATGGAGCTATGGACGGACAATATCCCATCTTATCCCAAGGATAAAGCTACAGGACGGTTGATTGAACTTAGTGTTAATTTTGATGATAATCGCCAAGGCCTTTATGTTCCTCGTTACCTTGTAGAAGGTGATGAAAGCAGAGGTATTAAGGCTTTGGCTCCCGATTTGAAAACAGTAAAAGATTTAAAGCGTTACGCCCATCTTTTTGCCAATTCCGAAAATGCTGCTAAAGGTCGTCTTTATGGAGCTGTTCCAGGTTGGGCTATTGACGAAGTACTTTACAAAAAATATGAAGCTTATGGTCTGAACGAAAGTTTTACTTATTTCCGTTCAGGCAGTGAGGCTGCCTTAAATAGTGCTTTTCTGGCAGCTTATACCAAGGGAGAACCGATTGTAGGCTATAATTACGAACCTACATGGCTCACTGGAAAGCTGGATTTAATCTTGTTACAGGATGAACCTTATAATGAAAAAGATTTTTTACATGGTCTTACAGAAGCTAGGGCAGTTCCTGTACTTGTTGTGGCTAACAGACAGCTTTTGGATAAAGCTCCTGAATTTGCAGAATTTCTGAAAAAATATCATACATCCAGTGCTTTGACTGCAGAAGCTCTTGCTTATATTTCTGATACAAAATGCAGTTATGATGAGGCAGCACGTTGGTTTTTAAACAAACATCCTGAGCTTTTGGCTCAATGGCTGCCGGAAGATAAATTGGCCGTAGTTGAGCAGGATTTGCAAGGTAATGAGGATAAGAAAAGCAATTGGCTTTTGACATTTCCAGAGGAATTGCAAATAGATTTAACAAAGCCTATTGATGATTTTTTTAGATATATAAATACTGCCTATGGTAACTTTTTCGATGTAGTGAAAAAAATACTTACTGGTGGGATCAATACTATAGAAAGAATTTTAAATATCATTCCCTGGTGGATGACGATTATTGGAGTTGCCTTTGTAAGCAAAAAGCTGACAGGACGCATTATGAGTGCAGTTCTTTATGCTTTGGGATTTTTGACCATCGGGGTATTTGGCTATTGGCAGATGATGAATGAGACTTTGGCTATTGTTATTTCCTCGGTTCTTTTGTCGCTATTTATTGGTTTGCCGCTTGGTATTTTGGTTTCTATCAGTTCGCTGGCAAACAAGCTGATGACGCCGCTGCTGGATGCAATGCAGACTATGCCGACCTTTGTCTATATGATTCCTGCTGTAATGTTGCTTGGTCCTGGTAAAGTGCCTGCAGTGCTGGCAACTGTGGTCTACGCTGTAGTTCCAGTTATGCGTCTGACAAGCCATGGTATACGTCAGGTTGACCCTGATATTGTAGAAGCTTCTAACTCTTTTGGTGCAACTCGTTGGCAGACCCTTTTCAAAGTGCAAATTCCGCAGGCTTTGCCGACAATTATGACTGGTGTGAACCAAACTATGATGATGGCTGTAGCCATGGTCGTAACCTGTGCTATGATAGGTGCCAATGGTTTAGGCATGGAGGTGCTTGTTGCCATAAATAGGACTGAATCTGGACGTGGCTTTATTGCAGGTATCTCAATCGTAATTATAGCCATTGTTATTGACAGACTGACACAAAGTTTAGTCAAATCTGAAAAAATCCAGTAATAAGTAAAAAAGATTAGGATAAGATACTATTGGGAAAAACTAGAAACTATACTGCAATAATATTGTAAGTATGGTTTCTAGGAAGCACGGTACGTATTATACAAGGGGAAATAAATATGACTACACCTATTGTGAAAGTAGAAAATTTATACAAACTTTTTATTCCTTTGGAATGCAGACATAATGAGGAAAAAGCTTTAAATATGCTCAAGCAAGGTTTTTCACGTTTGCGTGTCATGGAAGAAACAGGCATAACAGCAGGTTTGGCAGACATTAGTTTCGAGGTTCAAAAAGGCGAAATATTTGTTCTTATAGGTATGTCAGGCAGTGGAAAATCTACACTTATACGTTGCTTGAATTTGTTGAATGTACCTGCTTGCGGCAAAATTTTTGTTAATGATAACGATATTACAAAATACAGTAGTCGTGAACTGGAGCAGTTGCGTCGTAATAATATCGCCATGGTTTTCCAAAATTTTGGTCTGATGAACAATAGAAGTGTTCTAGAAAATATCAGCTATGGTTTAGAAATACGGGGCGTATCTGCCAAAGAACGTAGAATCAAGGCTTTGGAAATGCTAGAGATGGTGGGGCTTAATGGTTGGGAAAACAGCAGCGTTGACAGTTTGTCCGGTGGTATGAAGCAGCGTGTAGGCATAGCTAGAGCTTTGGCTAATGATCCTGATATTCTGCTTATGGACGAGGCGTTTTCTGCTTTGGATTCTCTTGTTCGCAGTGATTTGCAGTTTGAATTATTGCGTATCCAAAAGAAAATGGGTAAAACAATTATTTTCATTACTCACGATATCAATGAGGCTTTTCGTGTTGGTACTCATGTGGGTATTCTCAAAGATGGACGTATGGTACAGATTGGAACTCCGGAAGAAATGCTTCTGCAACCTGCAAATGACTATGTACGTAATTTTATCAATAACGCTGATTACAGCAAGGTTTTTACGATACGCAGTATAATGAGCACTCCTAATTGTTTGGTACGCAGTAGTGATGGAGCGGCTCTAGCATTGCGTAATATGAAACTTAGCGGTGTATCTAGTGCATACGTAATCAATGACAAATTAGGATTTGAGGGAATAATTACATTGGATGCTGCTATTAAGGTTCTTTCGGGCTATACAACATTTGAGTTAGCAATCATACGGGATATTCCTGTTGTAAGTAACTGTAATGCCAAAATTTCCGATATTATGGATATTTCTGCAAAAACACCATTTCCTTTGCCTGTTTTAGATGATAACGGACTTTTCTGTGGTATAGTTACTAAGGCTTCAGTGATTTCGTCTATGATTCAGAGTTAGAAAAGTTGCTAGTATGGCTTAAATGGTTGAAGTCTCATAACATTCTGCGTATGTGTAGAACTGGTGGTGACGGATGTAGAAGTGTAAAATTTTTTGCGGTATTGCAAGTTACGTTCTTTGCTTACACATTTCCCTTGCAAATTATTCTGCTTATGATAAACTAATGATAAAATTTAATCTAAGGCTGTAGAAGGAGTTTTGCTTTTTGCAGCGAAATAAATAGATTAATATATTTTTTTTAAGGAGCAGATGATGAGTACATTCGCCAAGGTCCTGTTGGCAACAGATTTAACGCCGCAGGCCGACAAATTGACTGAGTGTCTGTTTAGCTTATGTCCTGATACAGAAACGGAAGTGGTTTTAGCGCACGTCTTTGATGATGACGATGACGCTGACCCCGATGGTAGTAGCTTTAAAAAGGCTCGTAGTCGTCTGGAGGGCTATCAAAGCGATTTAGAACAGGCAGGCTACGAAGAAATTTCTATAGAGACACCTGTAGGTGATACCTGTGAGGTGCTAGAGTCCATTGCGGAACAGCAGGATGCTGAATTGTTAATGGTTGCTTCCCATAATAAAGGCTTTTTTGAAAGAGCCTTAAGAGGCAGCACAACGCTGGAGCTGGCACGTAATGCAGCTTTGCCATTGTTTATTTACAAGGGTGATGAGGATACTAGTCATGAATCTAGGCTGCTGAGCGCCGTTATGGTTCCTACGGACTTTTCTAAAAAATCCCTGGAGGCACTTAATGTGATTCGCACATGGCGTGAAGAGGTGGGCAAGGTTGTTTTTGTCCATGTTGTTGAACGTGTGCGTAATAAAAAGGACTATAAAGAAAAATACAGCAATGCCATGCTTCTTTTAAAGGAGCTGGTGGATGAGATGAATATTTTTGGTATTAAGGCAGATTTCCGTATTGCTAGAGGCGTTGCTTCTAAGCAGATTGGCAAGATTGTTGGTAAGGAAAATATTAGCATGATCATGATGGCTAAATCCGGCTCTGACGTTAATAGTGGCCTTACACTAGGAAGTACCTCTGAAAATGTAGTTCTTAATGCGGAATGTCCTGTTTTACTGCTTCCTGCAGAGGAAGATGATGATTAAAAATCGTCTTGTAAAATCTTTTTTCAAAAAATGTTAAAAATTTATAAAAAACGCTTGACTTTAATATTAAATACCAGTATAATACTACTTGCAGTCAGCTGATTGCGAGTATGTATTGTACTGGAAAATTAAACATAGTCTTTAGTTTTCAACCTGGAGAGATGACCGAGTGGTTGAAGGTGCACGCCTGGAAAGCGTGTGTACGGCATAACCGTACCGAGGGTTCGAATCCCTCTCTCTCCGCCATTTAAAAAGCGTGCCGCATGAGCGGCTTTTTTATTTCTCTGTAGGACCGTAAGATTGGGTCCTGCGCAATGGGAGCCTGTGAACCAGGTCAGGTCCGGAAGGAAGCAGCCTTAAGCGGATACTTTCATGTGCCGCGGGGGTGCCCTTTTTTGCGGCCCTACAGGGAAGTAAATCCAAGCGTCGACTTTTGTCGGCGCTTTTTTTCTTATGTTTATATATTCCCCTATAAATTTAGGAGAAAATAATATATAATAGATTAGATGTAGTATTTATTCTTAGAGGAGGTTGCAGTAATGGCTTATGTAGCTTTGTATAGACGTTGGCGTCCTAGTGATTTTGATACATTAGTAGGACAAAAGGCTGTAAAAATAGCCTTAACCAATGCTCTTGAAAGTGGTAGAATTGCTCATGCCTATTTGTTTTCCGGACCTAGAGGAACTGGTAAGACAAGTACAGCACGTATTTTTGCCAAAGCGCTAAATTGTGAGCATGGACCTACTGCACATCCCTGTGGCAAGTGTCAAAATTGTCAAGAGATTACTGATGGTACATCTATGGATGTTTTTGAAATGGATGCCGCATCTAATCGTGGTATTGATGATATAAAGGCTTTAAGAGAGCGTCTACTTAATCGAAGCTATAATCAAGGCAGCTACAAGGTGTATATAATTGACGAGGTACACATGCTGACTACGGAATCCTTTAATGCCTTGCTTAAGACCTTAGAGGAACCGCCTGATAATGTTATTTTTATCCTTGCAACTACTGATCCACAGAAGGTTCCTGCAACCATCCATTCTCGTTGTCAACGTTTTGATTTTAGGCGCATAACTGTTGAAGAAATTACTGATCATTTGGAAATGGTTGCTACTAATAGTGGCTTAGAGGCTGAAAGAGAAGCTCTGCGTTTGATGGCTATTCAGTCTGAAGGTGGTATGCGTGATGCCTTAAGCCTGCTCGATCAGTGTGGCGTAATGTCAAAGCACATTACAGTTGATACTGTGCAGGAGGTTTTAGGTATTGTTGGCCGTACTGCTTTAAGGCAGCTGGTGGAATCTATTGGCAAACAGGATTTGTCACAGGCGTTGGCTAATTTAAATAAGCTGCTGGAGCAGGGTAAGGACGTTGGTCAGGTATTAGTTGAACTTGCAGAGTATTTACGTGCTTTATTGCTCTTTAAGTCAGCTCCATCCTACGATGAGGTTTATCTTACTGACAGTAAAGAGTCATTAGAGCAGCTGGCGCCGCTTTTCGGCCGTGATAGGCTTATGGCGGCAGAGGAAAGACTGCATGGTGCTATTTATGAACTGAAGGGTACTATGCGTCCTCGTATAACAGGTGAGCTTTGTTTATTTGACCTGTGCCGTCTTGAAGGTAGTACTATTGCTGCACTGCAAGCAAGAATAGAACAGCTGGAGCAACGTATTTCTAATGGTGATTTTATTACAGCAGCTCAGCGTACAGCTGATAATGATGTACCAGCTCCAATTAGCACAACGCAATATATTAAGCCAATGACTGCTCAGACAGTAGCATTACAGAATCAGCAGCAGTTTGCTCCTGCGCCGCACAGCGATGAAGCAATGGATACTGCTAAAGCTTCTGCCGTTGATGTAAAGAATATTCCGGCAGATAAAATCTGCGATTTTGATATTCCTGATGCTATGTATGAGGATGACGCTTATATTACTGCTGATGAGCTAGCTATGGCAACTAATAAGCCACCAGCTCAAGTTAATAAGCAGACAAAGCTGCAAGAACCTACGAAGCCTGCTAATGTAAGTGATAATACACCTAAAGCAACTGCAGAAATGGTGCAGGCTATTCAGACAAAAGCTTCTGTTGTCAATGATGCAAATGCTAAAGCTGCAGCACCAGTAAAAAGTACTGGTAGCACAGTTGTAGAGTATGGTGGCGACTGGGCTTTAGGAGAAGAATATTGGAAGAAGGCTTTAGAGATATTAGCCGGAGAAAAGAAAATATCAGTAGTATCCTGCGCTAAAGGTGGCAGGGCAATTGGCTATGAAAATGGTATTTTACGAGTTGCCTTTAAGGCTGAATTTACCTGTAAGCGCATGAGCAAAAAAGATTATTGCGACATGGTAGAGGATGCACTTTTACGTATTGCTAGACAGGAAATTCGTCTAGAATGTATTACAGAGGCAGAACTGGCAAATATGAAGTCTAATCCTACAGTTCAGCCAAAAGCTTCTGTGAAAAAGGAAGAGCCTAAGGTGGATACAGGCGGTTTGCCTGATAATGTAAGAAAAGCAATGGATGTTTTTGGTGGAAGCATTCATAAGCTGTAATCAATTTGGAAACTGCAAAAAACGAAGGTTGACTTTGCTTTTTGCTGCATATAAGCTTCGTTATAAAAGGCGAGGCATAAATTAATTATTAATAATCAATGAATTTTAAGGAGGAATTTTATTATGTTTCCTGGTGGCATGGGTAATATGGGTGCTATGATGAAAAAGGTTCAAAAAATGCAAGCCGATATGGTGAAAATGCAGGAAGAACTGAAAAAGCGTACTGTTGAGGCTTCTGCTGGCGGCGGTGCAGTAACCGTTGTTGTAACAGGCAAAAAAGAGCTGCAATCTGTAAAAATCAATCCCTCTGCTGTTGATCCTGATGATGTAGAAATGCTGGAGGATATGATTCTGACTGCTGTTAATGATGGCATGAAGCAAATTGACGAAATGACTGAAAAAGAAATGGGTAAGGTTACCGGCGGTATGAAATTGCCTGGTATGTTCTAATAATGGCTAGAATTATTAAGCCTTTGGCTAATCTTTATGAGCAGCTGCGGCGTTTGCCCGGTGTAGGCTCAAAGACAGCCATGCGCCTGGCCTATCATATTGTGGATATGCCTAAGGAGGATGTGCAGCTTTTGGCAGAGGCTCTGCGCAGTGCTAAAACCCAGATTCATTTCTGTCCGCGTTGCTATAATTTGACGGATGGAGAGCTGTGTGAAATTTGCAGCGATGCGTCTAGAGATAAAAGCATTGTTTGCGTTGTGGAGCAGCCTCAGGATATTGCTGCTATGGAGCGCAGCCGTGGTTACAATGGCTTATACCATGTATTGCATGGAGTTCTTTCTCCGTTAGATGGTATTGGCCCTGACAAGCTACGTATACGTGAGTTGTTTTTGCGTCTGCAGCAGGAATCTGTAGCAGAAATAATTATTGCTACCAATTCTGATGTGGAGGGCGAGGCAACTGCAACCTATTTGGCGCAGCTTTTAAAGCCTGTTGGTATTACTGTTAGCCGTATTGCTCATGGCCTTCCTATGGGTGGCGATTTGGAATATGCTGATGAAGTGACACTTTCCAAGGCTTTAGAGAACAGGCGGGAAATATAGCTTTAGAAAGGCGACTAATATGGAAGCACTAAATGGTTTTGCGGCCAGCATCGGCTTGGGCTCAATGGGACCGTTAGGAAGTCTGATTGTTGGTATTTTATTAGTTTTTGTTATTGTACAATTATTCACTTTGCCGTTTAGATTAGTATGGAACGGAATTTGTGGCGCAGCACTCCTGTGGTTGGTTAATTTGCTTGGAGGTATTGTTGACTTCCATATGCACATTACCATCATCAAGGCACTGATAGCTGGCTTCTTTGGTGTGCCAGGTGCTATCGCGGTTATCTTGTTTGAGATTTTTGGCTAAAATAAAGTGAAATTAGATGGGGGTATAAAAATGACTGCTTTACATAAAGCTATGACTATTGCCGGTAGTGATTCCAGTGGCGGCGCTGGTATGCAGGCTGACTTAAAAACCTTTGAGGAGCTGGGCGTTTATGGTATGACCGCTCTGACCTGTATCGTAACTATGGATCCTGACAATGAATGGGCTCACAATGTTTTTCCTATTGATATGCATACTGTTGAGCAGCAGCTGAAGACCATCGTTGAGGGCATTGGCGTAGATGCTATGAAAACCGGTATGCTGGGCAGTGCACAGCTTGTTGAGCTGGTAACTCATACCATCGACAAGTATCAGCTGAAG
>USBG01000024.1 GCA_900552855.1 uncultured Phascolarctobacterium sp.
CCGCCGTGTACGGCGGTCTTTTTTGTCAAATATAGCAGAAAAGTAAAAAAACCGAGAACCCTAAGATTCTCGGTAGCATTTATTATAGCTTGTATATTTAAAGATAAGCTTTGCTCTAAATCAGCAAACGGATGAATAGGCGAGCTAATAATGCATTAAAAATATTCGTTAATCCAGTTTTTGGTTTTTGGAAAAAGCTTATCAAGAAGCGCTAGCTTGGTAGTATTTTTGCAGCGGATGAGTCCTGCTTCATATAACTCGGTGGCGGTGTAGGCACCTAAATACATTTGCGTGAAGGCAGCCATGTTCATGGTTATTTCTTCTTCATCTGCAGTTGTTACTACCTCCATTTTTCCGGGAGCTATTTTGAGCTTTAGCAGATGATTGTTGTATTTAATGACGCTGTCTGTTAAAAGAAGTACCAGTGTGTCCTGAGGCATATCCTCTGGCACAGCGGTCTCTACTAGAGCTTGGCGGGCGTTAAGACAGCGTGCCATCATAAAGGGCTCATAGCTGCCGCTAAAGGCTTGGTCTTTAAAATTAAGGTAGGTTGTATCCCACTCTGGAGCAAGCCATTTAATTGTAGGTGCTTCACTCTTATGCTGAGCGGCGTAGTGGAGTAGTCTGTTTTTTGCAGCTGCTGTTTTAGCTAACAGTTCAAATATGTTAAAGCAGCCATTTTGCAGCTGATACAGCATGTAGCCACTGGATTGGTTATCCTCATAAACTACTACGCATTGAGTATTTTCCATGCCACATACAGTAAGCAGCTTTTGCCATTGAAAATCTGTACGGATGGGTACACCATTCCAGCTAGCTGTAACGCTTTCATAAATAGGCGCCAAAAGCTCTGCTTTTAGCTCATGGCGTTGACAGGGCAGCATGGGAGTGGGGGGCAAGGTAAGCTTGTCAGCAGGCAGTTCATAGCTGTGGTCAAAATAGCACCAGCTAAATTCATAGGGCAGATAAATTCCTGCGTTAATGGGTTTTAAGGTTACAAAGCTGACGTTTTGTGCGCGCAGTACATCAAAGGTTGTTTCAAGCAGCGGGCGGAATAGGTGCTGTCCTCTGGCTTCAGGAGCAGTGGCAACGCCAACTATATAGGGAATAAATTGATTTTTTTGGCGGAGCTTTAGCATATAGGGATTTACGTGTAGCATGCAACGTAAATATTCCCAGTTGTCAATTTCTTCAAAGCCACCAATGACCATATTGTTTTTGCCACAATATTGGTCAAAATAATATTGGAAAAAGGGTTCATCCTTCTTTTCGAAGCAGTAGTCCCATAAATCGCTAACTTGATTCATGCGTGCTTCGTTAACAACTCTAAAATTCATAGCAAATGTACAATCCAATTATCATAGCTGTTAATTGGATTTTCCCTTTCTCCAGATAAATCTGGTTATTTAGCTATAGATTAAAGCTAATGCTTGCATAATATGAAGTTAGCCTTCTGGTTTGAGCAGAAGGCTAATCAAAAGCTTTTATTTGAAGTAAAGATTATATTTTTGAATCATAAATTCAGGCTTTAAGGCTTCTTTAGCTTGGCGCAGTCCGGGGTCACCCATGTCTTCTTCACGATTGATATATTTTACATCAGTCCAAGCATGGGCCGCAAATTCCTTCATTACAGCAGTATACAAACCACGAACAGAAGGATCAGCCTTTTCTACATGGAGTACAGCTGTGTCCTCGTTAATTTTTTTGCCAAAGCTAAAGGCTTGGATTTTTCCATCAAAGCGGATGGCACCACCACGAAGCTCTAAGGCATCAAAGTTTAAGAATGCCTGCTGGATAGCGTATTTTTCGCATAGCAGAGAGGGGTCTTCATGCATACGGTCATCACACCACTTTTCACCAAAGCTTAAGCATTCACAAATATTTTCGTTGTTGATAGGCTCATAGGTATAATCAGGATGATTTTTTACAAAGGCGTTAAAGTGATTTTTTTGGCCATGCAGCTTGCGACCAGCAAGTGTTGCCAGTTTTTCCTGCAGATAAACATAGTCCCAATTGTCACGGTCTTCACCAAACTCCAAATTGTCAAAAACTTTTTCGAAGCGTTCCTTGGTAAAGTCATAAATGCCATGCATTTCGAAGGGCTGGCCTTTGTGCTCTTCCTTTAAATCTGCAATAAGCTTGGGCAGGTCCTCGTCTCGTCCTCCTAAGGGCTGCAGATAAAAATCTACATTATTACGCTTAACCCTGAGCAGTAAAAAGTCGTAGGCGATGCACCAATAGATATGATAGCAGTCACGCCATACAAAGTTGTTGGAAAAGGCACATTCGCTGCCACGTTGATGAGCTTTAGCTGTATAGCTTTCAAATAATGGTTTAACGTCAATGGTTACGGGCTTAAATTCTAAAATATGTAAAACCTCCTTGGCTTTAAAAAGCAATAATACTAATCATAGGACATTATACCACAAGGTAATAAAATATATGTAATCTATTAGGGATTTTTACAAGAAAATCACAAAAATTTTGTAATAAAGAAGAATTAAGGAGTAAAAAGCTTCTAAAACTATGTATTTTTTCCTAATATTTTTCTAAAATTTTTCTGCAATGTTCTCTTTTTTTTCAATATTATGTATAAGATATTGGATATGCACACAAAATGTGATAAAATGGATAAGGAGTATTGTGTCATTTTTTCTCATAATATAACAGGAGGCTGCACTTATGAGTAATATTAGAAGAGTATTTGTTGAAAAAAAGGATGAATTCGCTGTAGAGGCACATGGTTTGCTTGCTGATTTACGCAACAACCTGGGCATGACTGGTTTGAAAAACATCCGCATTATTAACCGTTACGATGTAATGGGCCTTAGCGATGAGGAGTTCCGCATGGCTAAGGAGCTGGTACTGTCCGAACCCCCTGTGGACAGCGTTGTAGAGGAAAATCTGCCCGTTGCTGACGGTGCTAAGGTTTTTGCTATGGAGCTGCTGCCCGGTCAGTACGACCAACGTGAGGATTTTGCTGAGCAATGTATCCAGCTGATCACTCAAAAGGATCGTCCGATGGTTTCTGCTGCAAAGGTTTATGTTTTAGAGGGCGAAATCAGCGATGCTGACTTTGAAACCATTAAAGCATACTGCATCAACCCCATTGAAGCACGTGAAGCAGAGCAAGCTAAGCCTGAAACATTGGTAAGCACCTGCGAAGAGCCTGAAAAGGTTAAATCCGTTGCTGGCTTTTTGACCATGACCAAGGAAGAAGCAGAGGAGCTGCGTAAATCCATGGGTCTGGCTATGAGTCTGGAGGATTTGCTGTGGTGCCAAAAATACTTCAATGAAGAGCATCGTGAACCTACTATTACTGAAATCCGCGTTCTGGATACCTACTGGTCCGACCACTGCCGTCATACTACCTTTATGACTCAGATTGAGGACGTAGACTTTGTTCCTGGCGCTCTGACCAAGCCTGTACAAGAGGCTTATGATAAATATATGGCTGCTCGTGACTTTGTTTATGGCGAAGATACCGAGCGTCCTGTTACCCTGATGGATATTGCCGTTGTTGGCATGAAAAAGCTGCGTAAGGCTGGCAAGCTGGATGACCTGGATCAATCCGAGGAAATCAACGCATGCTCCATTGTTGTCCCCATCGAGGTTGATGGTAAAACTGAAGAATGGCTGGTTATGTTCAAAAACGAAACCCATAACCATCCTACTGAAATTGAACCCTTCGGCGGCGCTGCTACCTGCCTGGGCGGAGCAATCCGCGATCCGCTGTCTGGTCGTTCCTATGTATACCAAGCTATGCGTGTAACCGGTTCTGCTGATCCCAGAGCTGCTATTAGTGAAACTCTGCCTGGCAAGCTGCCTCAACGCAAGATTACCATTGGCGCTGCTGCTGGCTATAGCTCCTATGGTAACCAAATTGGTTTGGCTACTGGTCACGTACAAGAATACTATCATGACAAATTTGTTGCTAAACGTATGGAAATTGGTGGCGTAATGGGTGCTGCTCCTAGAAGCGCTGTTCGTCGTGAGCGTCCTGCTGCTGGCGATATCGTTGTTCTGCTGGGTGGCAAAACCGGTCGTGACGGCTGCGGTGGTGCAACTGGCTCCTCTAAAGAGCATACTGTTGACTCTTTGATGAGCTGCGGTGCAGAGGTACAAAAGGGTAATCCTCCTACCGAACGTAAAATCCAACGCTTGTTCCGCAATCCTGCTGTAACTGCAATGATTAAACGCTGCAATGACTTTGGTGCAGGCGGTGTATCCGTTGCTATTGGCGAGCTTACCGACGGTCTTGTAATTGATCTGGATAAGGTTCCTAAGAAATACGAAGGTCTGGACGGCACCGAACTGGCAATTTCTGAATCTCAAGAGCGTATGGCAGTAGTTATTGAAGCTGCTAACCGTGACGCTTTCATTAAATATGCTGACGAAGAAAACCTGGAGGCAACTGTTGTTGCTGAGGTTTCTGCTGATCCTCGTCTGGTTATGTTCTGGCGTGGCGATAAGATTGTTGACCTGTCCCGTGCGTTCCTGGACACCAACGGTGTAGCTCAACACACTAACGTTACCGTTGCTGAGGAAGCAGGCGAGAATGTATTCAATCTGGTTCCTGAAGAAGTAACTAAGGCTTCTAATCTGGAAGCTGCATGGCTGGATAACTTGGCTCGTCTTAATGTTTGCAGCCAAAAGGGTTTGTCTGAGCGCTTTGATAGCACCATTGGCAGAGGCACTGTAATGATGCCATTTGGCGGCAAAACCCAACTGACTCCGATGGAGGGTATGGTTGGTCGTATTCCCGTACTCCATGGTGAAACCACTGCTGCCTCTGTTATGGCTTGTGGCTATAATCCGTCCGTAGCATGCTGGAGCCCCTTCCATGGCGCAATGTATGCTGTAACCGAGTCTGTAACTCGTGCAGTTGCTTTGGGTGCTGATCCGGCTAAGCTGCGCTTAACTCTGCAAGAGTATTTCCCCAAACTGCATGACAGCAAGAGCTGGGGTCAACCCTTCAGCGCTCTGTTAGGTGCATTCACCGCACTGGACGCACTGGACCTGCCTGCAATTGGTGGTAAAGATAGTATGTCCGGCACCTTTATGGATAAAACCGTTCCGCCTACTCTGGTATCCTTTGCTGTAGGCGTAATTGATGGCAATAAAGCTGTATCTGCTGAATTTAAGGCAGCTGGCGACAAGGTAATCTTCCTGTCCGCTCCTCGTGACGAAGCAGAGGTTATTGACTTTACTGCTCTGAAAGCTAATCTGACTGCTGTTCATAAAGCTATTGAAGCAGGTAAGGTTGTTGCTGCTGCTGCTGTAAAAGAGGGTGGTATTGCTGCTTTAGTAAGCACTATGTGCATGGGCAATGAGCTTGGCTTTGAGTTCATTAAACCCTTCCATGATACTGACAGCCTCTTCACTCTGCAACCTGGTGGCTTAGTTCTGGAGCTGGCAGCTGGTGTAGAGCCTGAAGAGCTGTTTGAAGGCCTTGATTACATGAACCTGGGTTCTGTAAAAGCAGAAGCAGGCATTGCAATTAATGATACTGTAATTACTGCAGACAAAGTGCTGCATGCATATATGAACACTCTGCAAACCATCTTCCCGTCTAAGCTGGCAGAGGTGGATGAGCCTGCAGATATTAATCAACCTCTTTACAAGGCTGATTTAGCATTGACCGCACCTATTACCATCGCTAAGCCGAGAGTATTCATTCCTGTATTCCCTGGCAACAACTGCGAATATGACAGTGCACGTGCTTTTGAAGCAGCTGGCGCAGAGGCTAATACCTTTATTGTTCGCAATTTGACTGCTCAAGCAATTGAAGAATCTGTTGAACGTATGGTAGAAATGATTAATAATTCTCAAATTATCATGATTCCTGGCGGCTTTAGTGCTGGTGACGAACCGGACGGCAGCGGCAAGTTTATTGCTACTATGTTCCGTAATCCTCGTATTAAAGAGGCTGTTAGCAACCTGCTTGAGAACCGTGATGGCTTGATGTTGGGCGTTTGCAATGGCTTCCAGGCTTTGATTAAGCTGGGTCTTGTTCCCTATGGCAAGATTTGCGATATGACTGAGGAATCTCCGACCTTGACCTTTAATACCATTGGCAGACATATTTCTCAAATTGTTACCACTAGAGTTGTTTCTAACAAGTCTCCTTGGCTGAGCCTGTGCGAGCCTAGCGAAGAACATTCCGTTGCTGTATCTCACGGCGAAGGTCGCTTCTATGCTCCGGAAAGCACTATTAAAGAGCTCTTTGCAAATGGTCAGGTGGCAACTCAATATGTAAATACTGCAGGCGTACCTACTATGAACACTCCGTTCAATCCTAATGGTAGCTTGTATGCTATTGAAGGTATTACTAGTCCTGATGGTCGTGTATTTGGTAAGATGGGTCACACTGAGCGTTTTGCTCCTGGCCTGTTCCGTAATATTGCTGGTGAAAAAGACCAAAAAATCTTCCAATCCGGTGTTAATTACTTCAAATAATATTTTAGGATGTGTTGTGGGTGCTTGAGAAAAAAATACTGACTAATGGCATTATCTTTGATTTCACTAATATGTTTGGTGAGGGTCGTTTAGATGAAGCCAAGGTTCAGCGGGCTTTACAAACACAGGGCAAGGCTGCTTTTGAAGCAGTAGAAAAGATTCGTGAGTCCGGCGTAGCTAAAAGCCATCTTTCTAAGGATGGTACGCCGGAGCACGTATATTTTCTGCGGATGCCCTATATAAAGGAAAATAATCCCAATACTCCGGAATCCATCATCAAGCTGAAGCAGTTTAGTAAATATTTGCAGCAAGTCGATGCTGTAGTGTTTTTAGGCGTGGGAGGCTCTTACCTTGGTAATAAGGTGTTGATGGACATTTTAGGTGGGTTTCATTGGAACGCCGAAAAGGTAACTCGTCAAGGACAGCCGCGCATTTACTTTTCTGGTAATAATCTTGATCCCATGGATAGTAATGCACTTTTGTATGAGCTGCATCGTTTATCCATTGAGGAATGCTGTGAGCGTAAGCTACGAGTAATGCTTGTTCCAATTTCTAAATCCGGAACTACTTTGGAGACTATTACAGCCTTTACTTATTTTTATGATGCTCTTAGTAGAGAAGAAAATATTGCTTTAGAATGTACTGTTGTTACTGATTTAAAGGCGGATCCGAAGGACGCGCCGTTATTGCAGCTGGCTGATAAATTTGGCTGGCAGCGCTTTGATATTAAAGAGGGCATTGGCGGACGTTTTTGTGTAATGACAGATCCAGGACTTGTGACTATGGCTGCTTTAGGCGGTGACATTGAAGAGTTTCTTCTTGGTGCAAGGGATATGGATACTTATTGTCAAAGCATGCCTTTGGAGGAAAATCCTGCATTAATTAATGCCCTGACTAAGTTTTTGGCTTATCAGGAGGACCGTACTATCGAAGCCTTTATGCCTTACAGTATGCAGTTAAAATCGCTTAGTGAATGGTATGTTCAGCTTTTGGCTGAGTCCTTAGGCAAGCGTCTTGATCGTGAGGGAAGTGTGTGTCACTATGGCCGTACACCTATTGTGGCGGGAGGGACTACGGATATGCACGCTCAAACTCAGCAGCATCAGGATGGACGTCGTAACAAGGTAGTACAATTTTTGGAGATTACCTATCCTGCAGAGGAAGCTGTACTGAGGAATCCATTCCAGGATGTTGAATTCTTCAAAAAGTACGATGGTCTGGATATGAACAAGGCTCTGAGATTGGCACTTCGTGCTAATGAGGAGGCCTTGACCAGTGATAATCGTCATAATGCTAAATTTGTGCTTCCTAAGCTCAATGAGTATTATTTGGGACAGCTGATGTTCTTTTTGATGCTTAGTGTTGCTTATGAAGGCGAGCTGGCTAATGTAGATGCTTACGACCAGCCTGGTGTGGAGGTCTACAAGCGTATTATGAAGGCTCATCTTGATGAGTGCAAAGCATAGTAGTAAAAAATTTAATCCTGCTCTCGGTTTCGAGGGCAGGATTTTTTGTATCTTTGTAACATTGTTGGCAAATATTAATAGTTTATCAGAAGAATTTTACAAACTCCTGCTGAAAAGCAGGAGTTTTTTACTAATTGCACGAATATCTAAAGTTATAAAATTATAATTCTTAAAATAGCAAAGGAGTGAAGATGATGTTTTTGTTTTTTACTATTATCATGATTGCGTTAAGTATTTTAGTTGCTATGTTTGCTATTCAAAATGCTGTTACTGTTCCCCTAAACTTTATTCTGTGGGAGTTTAATAGCTCCTTAGTTCTTGTTATTTTGGGTGCATTTTTTGCAGGCGTAATGGTTGCCTCCTGTTTCCTGCTTATAGCCAAGGCTCGTCACTATCTTGCTGACAAAAAATTGCGTGAGGAAATGACCTTGCTGCAAAATGAAAATAAGCGTTTAGAGGAGCGTATTGCTATGCTGCAGCATACGCAAATTATGCATCAGGAAGCTGAAGCTAAGGTAAAGAATGCTGCTAATACTGACGAGGTTAAAAAGTTATGATTAGCAAGCAAAGTATTTGGAAAATAGGTGAATATGACAAGGATAAGGCTGGCTGTTTTGCTGCAGAGCTGGGAATTTCACCCCTTGTTACAGGTATTTTATTGGAACGTGATTTTAATACACCAGCCGAAATGCGTGAATTTCTGTATGGAAGCGATAAGCCTTTTCATGACCCGTTTCTAATGAAGGATATGCGCAAAACAGTTAAGCGTATTGAAAAAGCTATTGCCGATAATGAAAAAATTACTGTGTATGGTGACTATGATGTGGATGGTATAACAGCATCGTCCTTACTTTATGTTTATTTAAAGGGACGTGGAGCTAATGTCAATACATATATTCCACAGCGTAAAAGTGAAGGTTATGGACTGAATGATGAGGCCTTGAAAACAATTTTTGAAAGTGGTACAGGCTTGGTAATCACGGTGGACTGCGGCATTAGTGGTCTGCACGAGGTTGAAAGAGCTCCTAAGGGTATGGATATTATCATTACGGACCATCATCATATTCCAGAGGTTCTTCCACCCGCATATGCTATTGTCAATCCCAAGCAGGCAGACTGCCAGTATCCCTTTAAGGAGCTTAGTGGTGTAGGTGTTGCCTACAAGCTATGCCAGGCTATGGAGCTGGGTTCTGCTTCAGAAAATAGGCTGCCGGAATGGCAGGAGCTGACAGAGCTAGCTGCCTTGGGTACAGTTGCAGATATTGTACCGCTTTTAGGCGAAAATCGTGAAATTGTTCGTCGTGGTTTAACCGCAATGGAAAATACTAAGCTAGTTGGACTGCGCGCTTTAATGAAGGCTAGTGGTTGCCCTGAAAAGGGACTAATTTCTGAAAATATAGGCTTTGGCCTGGCGCCTCGTCTCAACGCTGTGGGACGCTTGGAGCATGCTCAGTCTGCTGTAGAGCTTTTGGTAACAGAAGACCCTGAAAAGGCTAGAAGTATTGCTGAAATGCTCAATAGAGAAAATGCTTTGCGCCAGCAAATTTGTCGTGAGATTCAAGAGCAGGCAGAAGCATTGCTAGCCATGGAGGAGCATATTGATACAGCAATAGTTTTGGCCTCTGAGGGTTGGCATCAGGGTGTAATAGGTATCGTTGCGTCCCGTCTTGTGGATAAGTATCATCTGCCAACAATTTTAATTAGTGTAGATGGTGATATGGCTAAAGGTAGCTGTCGCAGTATTGAGGCTCTTGATTTATATGAGGCCATTGCGGCTGAGTCAGACCTTTTAACCCAATTTGGTGGTCATCATCAGGCAGCAGGACTGACGCTTCCAGCAGCCAATATTTCTGAATTTAAGCGTCGCTTTAAAAACTTTGTCAAGTCTAAGCTACAGGAAGAGGATTATCTTCCCAGGCTAGAGATTGATAGCGAAATTTGTAATCAGATTACTGTTAAAGACCTAGAAGAGCTTAAGCTTTTAGAACCCTGTGGTTGTCGTAATAAAGCACCTGTTTTTGCTTTCCGTAATGCTTTAATCCGCAATGAGCGTGTTATAGGCAAGGACAGAAATCATCTGCAGTTTGTAGTTAATAAGGGTGATTATAGCTATCGCTCCGTAATGTGGAACAAGGCTTGCCTGATGCCAGTGCTTTTTGATAATATGATTGCTGATATTGCCTTTCAGCCTAAGATAAATGAATGGAATGGCGGAAGCAGTGTGCAGCTACGTGCAGACTCTATTCGTCAGCGCTTTACACTGGGAGATTTGCGTCATAGTAATGAGGATAAACAAAGCCTGATGGAGGCCTTTGCTAGAGTAGGAGATAGAATTCAGGTTTTGGTAAAAGCTTTGGATAATGCACCTAAGCTCCAGGGTGAGCTTAATGAGCATATTGAATTTATTACCTATGAACAGTTAAAGCCACAGTTTTTAGCAGATAAGAGCTCTGATAAGCATGCTGATAATATTATAGAGCTGTGTGACAGCATTTTATTATATGATATCCCTGAGCTGCCCTTAAAGGCACTTTTAGCATATTTTAAAAAGCATGGTGTTAACCAGACGGTAATGCTCTTTAACTGTAGGGATTTAGAGGAAGCGTCAAGGGAGGCTCATATAGAATATCCTCATCGTGAGGCAATGACAGTGGCTTATCGTACGATGATGGATGCACTGCTTAAGCGTGGAAGTTTGGAGCTGAATGCACTTCCGGAATGCTTTATGGGAAAAGTTAGTGGCAATGCTGTGAAAATTATGGAGCAACTTGGTTTTATTACTATAAATAATGGTATAATATCTAAAGGCGTCATTAAGCGTTGTAATTTGGAGGATGCACCCCTTTATTCCTCCGTACAGCATAAGCGTCAGACGCAGATCAATATGTATAAAGAGAACATGCGCCAAAGCCAGCATGATTTATTGCGTGGCTAGCGCTATGGCTGGAGATATCCTAAGGGATGACCAGCCTAATAGATAATTTATGCGCCCATTTTTGCAGTGGGTGTAGATGGGAGTGGGGAGTATGCCCTCTACGATTGACACTAATGTTAGTGATGTAAATGTACTTTTTGCTAAAATTGAAGCATATTTAAATCCAGATCAGGTTGCCTTTGTACGCAGGGCCTATGATCTTGCTGCAGAGGCCCATTCTGCTCAGTTTCGTAAATCAGGTGAGCCTTATATTATCCATCCTATTGGAGTAGTAGGTATTTTAGCCAGCTTGCAGATGGATGAGCGTACTTTAGCTGCTGCTTTCTTGCACGACGTAGTTGAGGATACGGACTATACAATAGCTGATATTACTGAGCGCTTTGGTGGAATAGTTGCTAATCTGGTTGATGGTGTGACTAAATTAGGAAAAATTGAGTACGTTTCTAAGGAAGATAGACAAATAGAAAACTACCGTAAGATGTTTTTGGCAATGGCTAGAGATATTCGTGTGGTGCTTATAAAGCTTGCGGACAGATTACATAACATGCGTACCATGAAGTATATGCCGGTACATAAGCAGCAGTCTATTTCTCGTGAAACCCTAGAGATTTATGCGCCTTTAGCTCATCGTCTTGGTATCTATACCATTAAATGGGAGCTGGAGGATTTATCCTTCCGTTATTTGGAGCCTGATATTTACTATAATCTGATGGAGCAGGTTAAGGTAAAACGCAGCGAGCGTGAAGGTATGATTAATGATGCTATGGCCGATTTGAAGGCTGCTGTAGAAAAGGCAGGCATTCGCTGCGAGATTCAGGGACGACCTAAGAATTTTTATAGCATTCATAAAAAAATGCTGCGTGACCATAAATCCTTAAGTGAAATTTATGACCTTTTAGCAATTCGTGTTTTGGTTGATACGGTTAAGGATTGCTATGGTACTCTTGGTATAGTTCATAGTATGTGGAAACCGATTCCCGGACGCTTTAAGGACTATGTTGCTGTTCCTAAATCTAATATGTATCAGTCTCTGCATACTACTGTTATGAGTAATGCGGGTCAGCCGTTGGAAATCCAAATCCGTACCTTTGAGATGCACCGTATCAGCGAATATGGTATTGCTGCTCATTGGCGTTATAAGGAAAGTGGCGGCAGTAAGCCTGCTGCTGGTGGTGACAAGGGCTTTGATGCCAAGCTGTCCTGGCTGCGTCAGCTGTTGGAATGGCATAATGATATGAATGATTCCCGTGATTTTGTTAACACGGTTAAAATGGATATTTTTGCTGACGAGGTCTTTGTATTTACTCCTCGTGGTGATGTTATTGACCTGCCTGTAGGTAGTGTGCCTATAGATTTTGCATATCGTATCCATACTGATGTTGGTAATCGTTGTGTTGGTGCTAAGGTCAACGGACGCATTGTTCCCTTGGATTATCAACTTAAGAATGGTGATATTGTTGAGGTTATTACATCTAAGCAGTCCAGCGGACCTAGCCGCGATTGGTTAAATATTATTGGCTCCTCTGATACCCGTAATAAAATCCGCAGCTGGTTTAAAAAGGAACGTCGTGAGGAAAATATTGTCAAAGGTCGTGAAATGCTGGAGCGTGAGGTTAAACGCTTAGGCTATGAGCTTAAGGCTCTTGTTTCTCCTGAAAAGCTACGTGAGGTAGGCTGCAAGCTGCGTATTGACTCTGATGAAAATTTGCTAGCAACCTTGGGCTATGGCGGTGTAACCTTAAATACGGTTATGTCTAAGCTGGTGGAGATTTATAAGCGCGAACAGCAGCTTACTACTACTAAGGATTTGGCGCAGGTTTTGGCAGAGCTGAAGCCTCGCAAGTCTAAGGCTAAGTCTAGTCACGGCATTCTTGTAAAGGGTGAAGAAGGGATTATGGTTAAGCTTGCTCGTTGCTGCAATCCTATTCCTGGAGATCCTGTTATAGGCTATATAACTAGAGGCAGCGGTATTTCTGTACATCGTGCAGATTGTCCAAATGTGCTTAGTAATAATCCTGATGAACAAAAACGCCTGATTGAGGTAGCATGGGACATTGGTATTAATGATGTTTACAAGGTTAATATTGTAATTACCTCGGGTGACCGTCCTGGCATTATGAGTGAGATTATGAATATCGTCAGCGAGGCTAAAGTTAATATTTCTTCCTTAAATGGCCATACTGATAAAAATAAAATTGCTATTTTGCATTTAGGTCTTGATATTGTCAGCTTAGAGCAGCTAGAATATGTTATGAATAAAATACGTCGTATGAAGGGCGTATTTACAGTAGAGCGTGTGCTTTCCACAGCTAACGGAGGTAAGAAATGAGAGCAGTTGTACAGCGTGTTGATCGCGCTAGCGTTACTGTAGATGGCAGCGTTACCGGTAAGGTCAATAAAGGTCTTTTGGTGCTTCTTGGTGTTGCTGAGGGTGATACTGATAAGGATCTAAATTATATTGTTGATAAGGTTACTGGCCTGCGCATTTTTGAAGATGAAAACGAAAAGATGAATTTATCAGTACAGGATGTGGGTGGCGAAATTTTGGCAGTAAGCCAATTTACTCTTTGTGGTGATTGCCGTAAGGGTAAGCGTCCGTCCTTTGATAAGGCTGCAAAGCCGGATATTGCTAATGCCTATTATGAGCGCTTTGTAGATGCCTGTCGTGAAAAAAATATTCACGTAGAAACTGGTATTTTTCGTGCTCATATGCTGGTGGAGCTTGTTAATAATGGTCCTGTTACGATTCTTTTAGACAGCACAAAATTGCTGTAGTATTTAAATGCTTTTGGTGCATTTACTGCCTCAAGGCGTAGATGTTTGTTTTAAATATACCTGCTCCTTATCCTATTTTGGGTAAGGAGCATTTAGATGTTTGTTGAAAGGAGCTATAAGAATGAAAATATACTCTCGTGAGGTTGGTCATATTGGTACTAACTGCTATGTGGTTGTGAATGAAAAAGATGGGGAATGCTTTGTAGTTGACCCAGGTGGAGATTGCGATGTTATAATGAAAATGGCAGAGGCTGCTAATGCTAAAATTGTTGCTATCCTGTTGACTCATGGTCATAGCGATCATATTGGTGCTTTAGATGAACTTCGCAAGGCTACTGGTGCTACTGTGTATATGAGCGAGGAGGATGCAGAATGCTTAAGCAGTCCTACTACTAACCTATCTGCTTTTTGGGGTATGAACATGACCTCTGCACCTGCGGAAAACTACGTTGAAGACGGCGAGGTTATTTTCGTAGCAGGTATGGAATTAAAATGCCTGGCAACACCTGGTCATACCAAAGGCGGCGTGTGCTACTATAGCAAGGAAGCAGCAGTAGTATTTGTTGGTGATACTATTTTCTGTGAGTCCATTGGTCGTACAGATTTCCCTGGTGGCAGTTATTCCGGACTTTTGGATTCCATCAGAAGTAAGCTTTTGACTCTTGATGATGATGTAACATTATTGCCTGGACATGGTCCGAAAACTACTGTTGGCTGGGAGCGCCGTAGAAATCCCTTTTTGCAATAAAAAATGTTTAAATATTGGCCTATAATACGCAGCAGCACCTTTTTTAAGCTTGGTGTTACTGCTGCAATTTCCTATATTCTATATTTGTTAGCTGGATTTTTGTTACCTATTCTTTTGGCTATAGGACTAGCTTTTTTACTATATCCAGTTGTTGATGCTATTTCACAAATTCGCATGGCTCATGGCATGATTAAGCTAAGCTGGGCTGTTGCTATTGTATTGGCGCTGCTTGCCTTTTGCATCTTTATCGTAGTGGCAATTGGCTTTATCATTTTGCCTTTGTTTGGGCAGATGAATGAGTTTATTCAAAAGCTTCCGCTTGCTGCTATGAAATCAAGCATGGGTGGTGGCTTGGAGGCTATGCTGGAAAATCCTGCCTCCATACCTGTTTTACCATCTAACTTTAATATGCTATTTGAGGATTTAGTTAATTGGGCTATGGGCTTTGTAAGTGTTTTGCTGCGTAATTTGCTTAAGTCCAGTATGGAGATTTTCCAAAACCTTATTGGTATGATTATCGTGCCGTTTTTGAGCTTCTATTTCCTAAAGGATTGGCGTGATTTACGTCGCATGGTTATTAATCTGTTTACAGTAGAAGCGCAGCCGAAGGCAGAGCGTATTATTAATGAAATTGGCAAAACTCTTAGCGCCTATGTTCGTGGTTTAGGTAAGCTTAGCCTTATTTCTGGCTTTTGCATTGCTATTGGCAACATGATTTTAGGTATTGAGCTGCCGCTGGTTTTAGGCTTTTGGGCTATTTTAGCCGAAACTGTTCCTGTGGTTGGTCCTCTTATGGGTGCTGTACCTGCAATATTTATTGCCTATGGACAATCTCCTGAGGCAGCATTTAATGTAGCACTCTTTTATCTGGTTTACTATCAGATTGATGCCAATATCCTTTTGCCTAGAGTAATGGGCAAAAAGGTAGATGTACATCCTGTGGTGCTAATTATCAGCTTGCTGATAGGTGCAAAGCTCTTTGGTATTTTAGGCATGGTTTTTGCTGTACCTGTGGCTGCTGTTTACGGCGTGCTTTATCGTGAGCTGTGGCACGCTAAAAAGGATAGCACAGAGAAGCTGACGTCTGAAGTATAAAGATATAGGAAGCATAAAAGGTAATTTAGTTGGATTATAGATGATGAAATATTTTATATTGACCAATAACACTGAATATGAGCTGACGCGTCCTGTTAGTGATATGGCTGCGTTTTTTGCATACCAGCTTCTTCATGATGTAAGTCAGATGGCTGAGGACGATGAGCTAGTACTACTGCGCCTTGAGCATGGGAATGGCAGAGTAGGTGTTGTTTTAGAAAAAGAAGGCAATATATATGGCTCTGAGGAAGAATGTCAGCATGGAGCTGATGTTTTTGGCGATGCCCTTGCAAGTGGTGAGGTAAAGCGTTGTATAAAAATAGCTGTATATAAAGCCTTTTGCCAAATGACTGGTGTCCGTCCGGAGCTTCCCTGGGGAATTTTAACAGGTGTCCGTCCTGGAAAACTGGCTCATAAGCTGGTTGATGGCGGTATAAGCTTTACAGAGCTGCCCGCTGCTATGGAAAAAAGTCATCTGCTGCCACAACGGCAGGGCAGGCTTCTTAGAAATATATGTCAGCTGCAAAAGCAACTAGTAGCTGATGAGGAGCGTTTTAATGAAGCTGGCATTTATATAGGTGTTCCTTTTTGTCCTACTAGGTGTACATATTGCTCATTTCCTGCAGGAATTGTACCTAAGGACGAAGAATCTCAGCAAAACTTTGTAAATTTGATTGAACAAGATATAGAAAATGTGGTACAATTAATAAGTATGCATAGCTTGCGTGTAACCTCTCTGTATATTGGCGGTGGAACTCCTACTAGTTTAAATGACAGAGTGTTTGCGCGCTTATTGGCGTTAGCTGAAAGACTTAAGCTGCCTACAGTAAAGGAGTTTACTGTAGAGGCTGGTCGTCCGGATTGCTTTAGTGATGCTAAACTGGCTGCTATGGAGGAGGCGGGGGTAAACCGCATTAGTGTTAATCCACAAACCTTCCATGACAGAACCTTAAAACTCATTGGTCGTAGACATACGGTGACAGAGTTTTATCGGGCCTATGAAAAGGTACGTCAAAGCAGTATTCCTGTGATTAACATGGATTTAATAGTTGGTTTGCCTGGCGAAACAGAAGCGGATGTGCTGTATTCTTACAAGGAAGCGGCAAGATTAAATCCAGAAAATCTTACAATCCACACACTTACTCTTAAGCGTGGTGCTGAGCTGTTTGGCTCGCAGCTGAGTATGGAGCCGAAAACGGCAGGATGCTTGGTTGAACAGGGGCAGGAGCTAGCTACAGCTATGGGTATGCATCCTTATTATTTATATCGACAGCATTATATGCTGGGTCATTTGGCCAATATCGGGTATGCTAAACCCGGTACGGAAAGCATTTATAATATTCAGATGATGGAGGAGCGTCATCCTGTTATTGGTGTTGGTCCTGCTTCTGCAAGCAAGGCGCCTCTCAGAGACGGACATCATTTGGAAAAGCTCAACA
>USBG01000025.1 GCA_900552855.1 uncultured Phascolarctobacterium sp.
AATACCGTCAACCTCATTTAAAACTCTGCCATCTTCACTAACAACGCATAAAGCGCAACGGAAACGGCAAGTACGTTTTACTTGGAATTTCATATTCATCAGCAGAAGATTATTATTATCCTCATCAGAAGCCTTTTCACCTGCATAACGGGCACTGCGCACGCCAGGTGCACCATCAAGAGCCTGAACCTCTAATCCAGAATCATCAGCAATACATGGCTTTCCAAGCTTTTTAGCATAATAGATAGCCTTCAATCTTGCATTGGCAGCAAAGGTACGACCTGTCTCCTCAGGCTCCTCCACCTTTTCAAAATCTGCCAGACACTTAATATCTATAGGCAAATCCTTCATTAACTCCTTAAATTCCTGCAGTTTTCCCAAATTATGAGTGGCAATAACCAGCTCTTTTACCATAACTCAACCTCTTTTCCTTTAAAAATTAATCTAGCAATATGTATTAATCAGAGACAACAACAAAACTTTTGCTCTCTGAAAAGCTTTTTACTCTTCTATCGTCTCTAATTATACCATATATTGAAAAAATCTAAAAGAAAAGAACGTACCGAAAAAATCAGTACGTTCTTGAAATTATAATATCTTATTAACGGTTGCGTTCCTTTAAGGTACGCTCCATTTCGCGCTTTGCATCCTTTTTAGCCAAATCTTGACGCTTGTCATAAAGCTTTTTACCTACGGCCAATGCCAGCTCCATTTTAACCAAGCCGTGCTTAAAGTACAGCTTTAAGGGAACAAGTGCATAACCCTTTTCTCTAACCTTACCAATAAGCTTGTTAATCTCTGCTCTATGCAGCAGCAAACGGCGGCTGCGCAATGGATCATGATTAAAGATATTACCATGGTCATAGGGACTAATGTGCAGGTTATAAACAAATACCTCAGCCTGCTTAGTAAGCTGTGCATAGCTATCCTTAAGATTAGCCTTGCCTGCTCGTAAGGATTTCACCTCGGTACCTGTCAGGGCAATACCCGCTTCATAGGTTTCATGAATTGTATAATCATGTCTGGCTTTACGATTTTCTGCGATAATTTTTATCTTTTGTTCTGCCATAATTACCTGTTCTTTCTCTTATCTTTTCTTGCGGCCCTTCTTAGAGCTTTTATTTTTGCTCTTGCTCTTTGAATGCTTACCGCCACTACGACGACCTAGTTCTTTATTTTTAGCTCCTTTAGTAGAGCTCTTTAATTTAGCATGAGAATGCTTCTTCTTTTGAGTTTCTGCGCTCAGCTCTGCACGTTTTCTACCATAAGCACTACCAGAGCTTTGTTTAGCAATAAGCTGCTGACGGATGTGCTCGCGTACTCCATCATTTTCACCAGCCATAATAAAATCAATACTTACCTCGCTGATGTTTACGTGCAGCACCTCAATACGCACCTTATCACCTAGGCGATACATTTTCTTGGAATGAGTACCTACAAGTGCATAACGCTCTTCATAATACTCATAATAATCATCCATCAAGCTAGAAATATGTACTAAGCCTTCAACACCGTTTTCCAGCTCTACAAACATGCCAAAAGCAGTAACACCAGAAACAACGCCGTCAAATTCCTCGCCAATATGACCTGCCATATATTCAGCCATTTTCAACTCAACAGTAGCACGCTCTGCATCTGCAGTTAAGCGTTCACGAATAGATGCATGCTCTGCTGTAACAACCAGCTTTTCCTCTAGCTTTTCGCTATCATCCTTGGTTAATTTAGGAGACTGCATCCATTTGCGCAGCAAGCGATGTACAATCAAATCAGGATAACGTCTAATAGGAGAGGTAAAGTGGGTATAATATTTAGCAGCTAAACCAAAGTGTCCTACATTATCAGTCTGATAAACAGCCTGCCTCATGGAACGCAGAGCAACAGTTGTCACCAAACGTTCCTCAGGACGTCCTGCAATAGCCT
Organism: uncultured Phascolarctobacterium sp.; assembly: GCA_900552855.1. Lineage (GTDB taxonomy): Bacteria > Bacillota > Negativicutes > Acidaminococcales > Acidaminococcaceae > Phascolarctobacterium_A. Next base: position 1,921 of record USBG01000025.1, read on the forward strand.
TAACAGCCTTTTGAATTTCCATTGGCTTAGTCTCTTCGCTAGGCTTAAATTTTATATTAAAGTTAGCAAGCAGCTTGCCAAACTCCTGCATCTTGTCTTCTGCAGGAATATCATGGACACGATAAATAAAAGGCCATTTTTGCTTATGCATATGCTGTGCTACAGTTTCATTAGCAGAAAGCATAAATTCTTCAATAATGGACTCTGCATTACCATGCTCACGCTGTACAATTTCAATAGGCTTTAGCTTTTCATCAAGTATTACCTTTTGCTCAGGCAAATCAAAATCTATAGAACCACGTTTTACACGCTTCTCATGTAGAATTTCTCTAAGCTCCTCAAACTGACCTACCATGGGCAAAATGTCCTCATATTTATTACGTAGCTCTGCATCACCTGCAAGTATTTCCCGGACAATATTATAGCTCAAACGATGACGTACATGAATGACAGCAGGGAAAATATCATAATCTATAACCTTACCTGTAAGGTCTATCTTCATTTCACAAGCCATGGACAAGCGGTCCTCACCTGCATTAAGACTGCAGATGCCATTGGATAAACGCTCAGGTAGCATTGGCAAAACTCTGTCAACTAAATATACACTAGTACCACGCATATACGCCTCTTTATCCAAGGCACTATCCTCAGTTACATAATAGCTTACATCAGCAATATATACGCCTAAAAGATAGGTATTTTCATCCAACCTTTCCACATAAACGGCATCATCTAAGTCCTTCGCATCCTCGCCATCAATGGTTACAACTGCACGATTACGCAAATCACGACGTCCTTCAAGCTCACTTGCTTTAATGGATTTGGGAACCTTTTTAGATGCTTCAATAACCTCTTCAGGAAATTCTAGTGGCAAATCATTTTGCTTGATAATAGACAGGATTTCCAAGCCAACATCACCAATGTTACCCAAAACCTCGGTAACACGACCTTCAGCCTTACGATGCTCCATAGGCCATTCCGTAATTTCAACAACTACCTTTTGACCATCCTTAGCGCCCTTAAAATTACGACGCATAACGTAAATATCCTGTCCAATACGTTTATCATCCGGTGTTACAAAAGCAAAATCTCCACTTTGGTGGAAAACACCTACAACTTTATTATTAGCATGAGTAATAATTCTCAAAATTTCACCCTCAGGCTTCTTTCCATGAGTGTCATTATTAACACGTGCTAAAACTCTGTCATTGTTCATGGCTCCATTTAATGCTCTTGGCGGAATAAAAACATCTGGCCTATCTCCCTTATTATCAGGAATAACAAAACCAAAACCCTTGCTAGTCAGCTGAAATCGACCCGCTACAAGTCCCATTTTCTCTGGCAGACCATAAGTGCCAAAACGAGTTTTGATAATTTCACCATTTTCCTCCAGTCTTAGCAGTTCCTGCCAAAACTTAGTTGCACTAAACTCTTTATCTGCTAAAGCCTCTAAAAGCTCTTCAGCAGCCATAGGAGCATAGCAGCTTTTACGCATAAATTCTAAAATTTCTTCTTTAATGTTTTTCTTAAGCATTTTTATTACCTTATTTCTATAACGAAGGCAAAGCTACACTGGCGACAATCGCAAGTTTATTTGCCTTACTACTCTTCCTTTATCATCATTTTGGATATAGATTCAGCCAATACAGTACCATCCTTCTTTTGAATAATACCCTGCATCTCTACCATACGTCCTTTACGCTTAATTTCGCGTCCTATGCATAGTACCTCTTCACCAATTACCAATGGTTGACGATAACGGATTTCCATTTTTGCTGTATAACATGGCTTTTCATCCTTGCAAAGCAGATAATTGCCAGTTACCTCATCTAAGAGCACAGCTACCAAACCGCCATGCATTCTGCCTGGGTAGCTTTGATGCTGCTCCTGAGGAGTGTAATAGGCAGTACATTTTTCATCATCCACCTCAAAACGCATATGTAAGCCATTAGGATTATCCTTACCACAAGCAAAGCACATAGTAAAATCACTATTTTCTAAAAGTTCTTTATTCATTAATATCGCCTTCTTTTCTATCAACACTACAGCTAGAAAATTAAGCTGTTATTATCATCCTCAAGGAAAAAATCACCCACAAGCTTAAAAACCTTATCACGTTCAGTATCTAAAGTCAGAATATGTCCACAATGCTCTAGCCATACTAGTCTTTTCAGTTTACTTTTTATATTATCATATATATATTGCGCACTTTTCGGATTAACTGTGTGCTCAATTTTAGATTGAATCACTAAACACGGAATTTCTATTTTAGGTAAATACTCGGTCTTAGCTATTTTTATCATCTTTAAAATACTGTCAATGGGTTTGGTTGGCATTCTATCATAGGCAACATTATACATAGCAGTCTCGTGATAATTACGCTTCTGCTTAGGAAGATATTTAATAAAATGACGTAATATAGGAAATAAAGGAACTCTTTTGTCTTGTAAAAATATAGGTGCTGCTAAAATTGCGGCACGCTGGATTGGTAACTGCGAAGCTAATTTAATTGTTAATAGTCCTCCCATGGAAAGTCCTGCAACCATAACCTTGGGATAGCGACTTAAAAGCTCGCAACAAGTACGTTCAGCCTCATCATACCAATCTACTGTAGTGGTTTCATTTAAATCCTCAGGAGTTGTGCCGTGACCCGGTAAACGCACACCCTGAACGGTAAAGCCCATGTTGTTAAGATATTCACCTAACAAACGCATTTCTGACGGAGCTCCCGTATAACCATGTATGAGCAACACAGCTCTTTCACTTGTTCCCTCTAAAAAAAAGCTTTCTGCTCCTGTCATTATCTTCACGCACTTCACCTCTTATAAATATTGATACTACTACAAATACAATTATAACATAAAAAAGAGAATAAAAAAACGTGTTCACCCTTGTAGAAAGAGTGAACACGTAATTTTTTACATTATGCTAGTATTATTTGAAGAAGCCCAGCAGAATGCCGCCATTAGCAGCCAGAACAGGAGCGAATACCAGAGCAACGATGGTCATCAGTTTGATGAGGATGTTCATTGCAGGACCGGAGGTATCTTTGAACGGATCACCTACGGTATCGCCTACTACGGTTGCATCATGAACCGGAGTGTGTTTACGGCCAGTAGCTTCAACATATTTTTTAGCGTTATCCCAAGCGCCGCCAGCATTTGCCATCAGAATAGCAACCAGTACGCCAGAAGCCAGTGCACCGCCAATCAGACCGCCCAGAGCTTCAGTACCAAACAGGAAGCCCATAGCCAGAGGAGCAACGATAGCAATTACGCCAGGCATAATCATTTCGTTCAGAGCAGCAGCAGTGGAAATATCAACGCATTTTTGGTAGTCAGCTTTAGCTTTGCCTTCCAGCAGGCCAGGAATTTCGTGGAATTGACGACGAACTTCCTCGATCATTTGGTAAGCAGCTTTACCAACAGATTCCATGGTCATAGCACCGAATACGAAAGGCAGAGTTGCACCGATGAACAGACCAACCAGGGTTACAGGGTTCAGCAGGTCAATAGCCTTCAGTTGTACAGTGTGAGCATAAGCAGAGAACAGAGCCAGTGCAGTCAGTGCAGCAGAGCCGATAGCAAAGCCTTTACCGATAGCAGCGGTGGTGTTACCAACGGAGTCCAGTTTATCAGTGATTTCACGAACTTCGTGAGGCAGTTCAGACATTTCTGCGATACCGCCAGCGTTATCAGCGATAGGACCATAAGCGTCAACAGCTACAGTCAGACCAGTGGTGGACAGCATACCAACAGCAGCCAGTGCGATACCGAACAGGCCATTGCCAGGATTTTGAGCGCCGCCCATGCTGAAGAAGGACAGGATTACACCTACGCAGATGAATACCATCGGCAGGAAGGTGGAGTACATGCCTACAGCCAGACCAGAAATGATGGTGGTAGCAGGACCAGTTTCAGATTGAACTGCGATCTTTTTAACAGATGCATAATCAGCAGAGGTGTAGATTTCGGTGATTTTACCAATCAACAGACCAACAACCAGACCGGAAGCAATAGCAATGAATGCAGCCATGTTACCGAAGATGGAGGTGGACAGATAGTAAGCAGCAGCAATAACGATGATACCACCAACATAGGTACCTTGGTTCAGAGCTGCTTGAGGATCAGTGGATTTGCTGTTACGAGCATACATAACACCAATGATGGAAGCAACGATACCAGCCAGAGCCAGTTCGAATACGAACATAACGCCTTCGCCACCAGGATATGCTACAGCACCCAGAGTAATAGCGGAGATAATTGCACCAACATAGGATTCGAATAAGTCAGCACCCATACCTGCAACGTCACCTACGTTATCGCCTACGTTATCAGCGATAGTAGCCGGGTTACGAGGATCGTCTTCAGGCAGACCTTCTTCTACTTTACCTACCAAGTCAGCACCTACGTCAGCAGCTTTGGTATAGATACCACCACCAACACGTGCAAACAGTGCAATGGAGCTTGCGCCCAGACCGAAGCCGGTTACGATATCAACATTGCCGAACAGCATGTAAGCAGCAGCAACACCAACGATACCCAGACCAACAACGCCCAGACCCATTACAGCACCACCGGAGAAAGCAATTTTCAGAGCTTCCGGCATGCCATGACGAGCTGCTTCTGCAGTACGAACGTTAGCTTTAGTAGCAACGGTCATACCAAGATAACCAGCGCATACGGAGAATGCAGCACCCCATACGAAGCAAACTGCAGTTAACGGAGACAAGAACATAGCGATGATGGCAGCAACTACGAGAACGAATACAGACAATGCCTTGTATTCTCTGTACAAGAATGCCATAGCACCCTCGTGGATGTAACCAGCAATTTCTTGCATACGAGTGTTACCTGCGGATGCTTTGCCGATTGCGCTGCTGAGCATCATTGCTACTGCCAGTGCAACGAGACCAACAACGATAGAGATCATTAAATAACTCAAGACCCTAACCCCTTTCTTTTCTAAAAAAAATTTTAAAATTTAAGAGCGCGGGAACGCTCTTTTTAACATGATGATTTAAGCGTTGATTTTTGCCAGCGCCAGAGTGATAACAGCAAAAGCAGCACCTAAGACAATAGTTGCCTTAGCCATTACTGTATCTAGGTCATTACCTTTGCCAAAGAAAGCACCGTCATTGCCGCCGAATGTACTGCCCATACCGCCGCCTTTACCGGCCTGCAGTAGAACTGCGCCAATGAGGGCTATGCAAACGATAACTTCCAGAACAATCAGGACAGTTTCAATCACAGAGCTTACCTCCTCATATTTTGTACCACAGTATTTTACCATAAATATGGCAGACTTACAACTTGATTTTGGAAAATTATTAACACTTTTCCGTAAAAATCTTCAGTATCGGCTGCTAAAATTCAATGTAAACATTTATCTACGAAAAGCACAGAGCCTTCCGAGCCTTTTTATAACAAAAGTCTCGGAAGGTACTGAATAATCTAAAAAAATTCGGTAGTTTACAAGCTACTTTCTCTGTTTAAATAATAAACCTATTATTTTAAGTTGTAGAAAACGGTTTTACCGTTGTACTTAGCTGCTTTGCCAAGATCCTCTTCAATACGAAGGAGTTGGTTATATTTTGCAACACGGTCGGTACGAGCAGGAGCACCAGTCTTGATTTGACCTGCGTTAACAGCAACAGCAATGTCTGCCAGGGTAGTGTCTTCGGTTTCACCACTGCGGTGGGAAACGATGCAGGTATAGCCAGCACGTTTAGCAGTTTCAATAGCATTGAAGGCTTCGGTTAGAGTACCAATTTGGTTAACTTTAACCAGGATAGCATTACCAACACCTTTTTCAATACCTTGTACCAGACGCTCTTCGTTGGTAACAAACAGGTCATCACCTACTAACTGAACCTTCTTGCCAAGTTTTTCAGTCAGGAGCTTCCAGCCTTCCCAGTCATCCTCAGCCAGGCCGTCTTCAATGGAGATGATAGGATATTTCTCGCAAAGCTCTGCCAGATATTCTACCATTTCTTCGGAGGTCTTGGTTAAGCCTTCTCCTTCCAGACGATAAACACCATCTTTGTAGAATTCGCTGGAAGCAACGTCCAGAGCAATTACAATATCTTCGCCAGGTTTGTAACCAGCTTTTTCAACAGCTTCAAGAATAACCTCGATAGCCTCTGCATTGCACTTCAGGTCAGGAGCAAAGCCGCCTTCATCACCTAAAGCAGTGGACAGACCCTTGGATTTCAGCAGAGATTTCAGATTATGATAAATTTCAGCATTCATGCGCAGTGCTTCAGCAAAGGATTTAGCACCAACAGGCATAATCATAAATTCTTGAATATCTACGTTGTTATCAGCATGCTCGCCACCATTTAAGATGTTCATCATCGGAACAGGCAGTTCTTTAGCAGCAATACCGCCAAGATACAGATACAGAGGCAGACCTACGGAAGCTGCTGCTGCTTTAGCAACAGCCATGGAAACGCCCAGAATAGCGTTAGCACCAAGATTGCCTTTATTGGAGGTACCATCTAAACGTACCAGCAGCTCGTCAATTTCAGTTTGGCGGGTAGCCTCTAAGCCGATGATAGCGTCTGCAATTACATCGTTTACATTATCAACAGCCTTGGTTACGCCTTTGCCAAGATAACGTTCCTTGTCACCATCACGAAGCTCAACTGCTTCATGCACGCCAGTAGAAGCACCGGAGGGAACTGCGGCACGACCAACAGCACCATCCTCTAAGCAAACTTCAACTTCTACAGTCGGATTGCCGCGGGAGTCCAGAATCTCACGAGCATATACTTCAGTAATCATTGCCATAATATCTTCACCTCAAATTTATTTCTCTATCAAGCTACTGCCTGTCATTAATTCAGGCTTTTCCAAATTAAGCAGCTCCAGCATAGTAGGAGCAATATCAGCTAAAATACCGCTGTGCAGCTTGCATTTCTTATCACTTATTAAAATAAAGGGTACTACGTTAGTTGTATGTGCTGTATTTGGCTGACCATCATTTTCAACCATGTGCTCTAAATTGCCATGATCAGCAGTGATGCATACACAGCCGCCAAGGCTTTGTACCTTTTCTACAACACGACCAACACATTCGTCCACCTTCTCCATAGCTTTTATAGCGGCCTCAATAACGCCTGTATGACCAACCATATCAGGATTTGCGAAGTTCAAAATAACCACGTCAAATTTATCCTTATCCAGCTCAGCCAAAAGTGCCTGAGTTACCTCCTCAGCACTCATTTCAGGCTGCAGGTCATAGGTTGCAACCTTAGGAGAAGCAATCAAAATACGTTCTTCATTTTTGTTAGGCTCTTCTACGCCACCATTGAAGAAGAATGTTACATGAGCATACTTTTCTGTTTCTGCAATACGCAGCTGATGCAATCCCTTATCTGCCAATAGCTGACCTAATGTATCAGCATAGGTTTCGGGCGGATAAGCTACTGGAGCATCGATAGTAGCATCGTATTGAGTCATACAAACAAAGTTTACTGGCATTGCAGCTTCAGGACGTTCAAAATATGGAAATTCCTTATCGTTGAGCGCTCTTGTCAGCTGACGAGCACGGTCAGGGCGGAAATTGAAGAAGATTATGCCATCGCCAGCCTTAACCTTACCATCAACGCCTTCAATTACGATGGGTTCTACGAACTCGTCTGTTACACCTGCAGCATAGGATTCCTCCACAGCAGCAACCGGGTCAACAGCAGCCTTTCCCTCGCCCATAACAATTGCTCTATAACCACGCTCAACTCTTTCCCAGCGCTTATCGCGGTCCATAGGATAGTAACGTCCACTTACTGTAGCAATCTTACCTGCACCAATCTCTGTCAGTGCTTCCTGCAGCTGTTTAAGATAGCCTGCTGCAGTTTTAGGTCCAACATCACGACCATCCAAAAAAGCATGAACGTAAATATTTTTTAACCCCTGCTCCTTAGCCATACGAACCAAAGCTAACAGGTGAGTCATATGACTGTGAACACCACCATCGGACACAAGTCCCATCAGGTGAAGACTGCTATCATTAGCCTTAGTTTTAGCCATTACATCACACAAGACAGGATTAGTAAAGAATTCACCATCCTCTATTGCCTTGGTAATGCGAGTCAGGTTTTGGTAAATAATACGGCCAGCACCAATATTTAAGTGACCAACCTCAGAGTTACCAATCTGCCCCTCAGGCAGGCCAACGAACTTGCCGCTGGCCTGCAGAGTGGTATGAGGATATTCAGCAAAATATTTATCGAGGTTAGGAGTTTTTGCTACAGCAGCAGCGTTTCCTGCAGAAGCAGGAGCAACACCCCAACCATCTAAAATCATAAGTAAAACTGGTTGTTTTGACATTTCAGCCTCTCTTAAAAGCTGCGTACGATAGCTGCAAAGGTGTCAGCCTTCAGGCTTGCGCCGCCAACTAATACGCCATCAATACCGCTGATATTAAAATCAGCAGCATTCTTTTCGTTTACACTGCCACCGTACAAAATACGTACCTTGCGAGCAATTTCCGGAGTAAAGATTTTGCTAATCTTTTCTCTAATCAGACGGCAAACCTCTTGTGCATCCTCTGCAGTTGCTGCCTTGCCGCTGCCAATAGCCCAAATAGGTTCATAGGCAACTACAAGATTTTCAGCATCTTCAGGAGAAATTACACGAAGAGCACTCTTCAGCTGCATGCTGATTTTACGAGCAGTTTTACCAGCTTCACGCTCTTCAAGATTTTCACCAACACACAGCATAGGTTTTAAACCATTGCGATATGCAGCAATCATTTTGCTTGCAATAATTTTTTCATTTTCACCAAAGATAGTGCGGCGTTCGCTATGACCAACAAGTACATATTCAGCACAAATATCAGCAATCATAGCACCGGAAACAGCACCGGTAAAGGCACCCTTGTCTTCCCAATGCAGATCCTGAGCACCATAGCCAACATGCTTGCCATCAATAGCGTCAGCAACAGTTTCCAAAGCGGTGAAGGGCGGGAACACAACAACCTCGTTCAAGGTACCATTAGTTTCCATGACGATATCCTCAGCAAGCTCTACTGCTTCGTTAACAGTTTTGTGCATTTTCCAGTTGCCTGCAATCATTTTACGACGAACATCGTCAAGAGCAGCAACACCAGGAAGAACCTTGCCCTCTAAATACTCTAAGGAAGCGCCGCCACCTGTAGAGATATGAGAAATACGCTTTGCCAGACCAAGCTTTTCAATAGCAGCAACAGAGTCACCACCACCAACAATGCTGGTAGCACGGCTTTTTGCAACTGCCTTAGCAACTGCTTCGGTACCTTTGCAGAATGCATCCATTTCGAATACGCCCATAGGACCATTCCAAACAATCATCTTAGCATCCTTCAAAGCCTCAGCATATGCCTTGCTGGTTTCAGCACCAATATCAAGCGCCATATAGTCCTGATTCAGGTCCTTCAGGCCTTGATTTACATGCTTTGCGTCAGGAGCAAATGCCTCTGCCATAACCAGGTCAGTAGGCAACAGCATTTTTACGCCATTCTTTTCAGCCTTAGCCAAAAGCTCCTTAGCCAGCTCAATTTTATCTTCTTCTACAAGGGATTTACCCATAGCATAGCCTTCAGCAGCCAGGAAGGTGTTAGCCATACCGCCACCGATAAGCAGAGTATCAACCTTGTCCAAAAGGTTGTCGATTACGCCGATTTTATCACTAACCTTTGCGCCACCGATAATAGCAGCAAAAGGATGCTCCGGCTCAGTAACAGCCTTGCCTACGAATTGGATTTCCTTTTCCAGCAAGAAACCAGCAGCAGCAGGCAGGAAATGAGTTACGCCTTCTACAGACGCATGAGCACGATGAGATACGCCAAAGCCATCATTTACATAAAGCTCTGCCAAAGAAGCCAGCTGTTCAGCAAACTCCATATTGTTCTTTTCTTCTTCTTTATGGAAACGCAGATTTTCCAGAAGTAGAATCTGGCCAGGCTTTAATTTAGCGGCAGCAGCTTTAGCAGCATCACCAATGCAGTCAGGAGCAAAGATGATGCGTTGTTCTAAAAGCTCACCTAAATGTTTAGCAACAGGCTTTAAGCTATATTTAGGATTAACCTCTCCTTTAGGACGACCAAGGTGTGCCATCAAAATAACGGCAGCCTTGTTGTCCAGCAGATACTTGATGGTATCCAGAGAAGCTCTGATACGAGTATCATCAGAAATATTACCAGCATCATCAAAGGGAACGTTAAAGTCAACGCGCACCAGAACCTTTTTGCCGGCAACATCTAAATCACGAATTGATTTTTTATCCACGGACATTATCTCCTATCTTACAGGCCTTGTTTAGCAATGTAGCAAGCCAGGTCAACTACACGGTTGGAATAACCCCATTCATTGTCATACCAGCTAACAACCTTAGCCATACGAGGACCAACCATCATGGTGGACAGACCGTCAACAATAGAGCTCAGCGGGCAGCCATTGTAGTCTTTGGATACCAGCGGCAGATCGCTGTAGCCCATGATGCCTTTCAGCTTACCTTCAGCTGCTTCTTTCAGTACAGCATTGATTTCTTCTGCAGTAGTGTCTTTTTGCAGCAGAACGGTCAGGTCAGTAATGGATACGTTCGGAGTAGGAACGCGCATAGCAAAGCCGTTCAGTTTGCCTTTCAGTTCGGGCAGAACCAGAGCAACTGCTTTAGCAGCACCAGTGGTGGTCGGGATGATGGAGCAAGCAGCAGCACGAGCACGACGCAGGTCCTTATGAGGCAGGTCCAGAATGCGTTGATCGTTGGTGTAGGAGTGAACAGTAGTCATCAGACCGCTTTCAATGCCGAAGTTCTCCAACAGAACCTTGGTGAAGGGAGCCAGGCAGTTGGTGGTGCAGGAAGCGTTGGAAATGATGTTGTGTTCAGCAGCAACATATTTATCTTCGTTTACACCCATAACGATGGTGATATCTTCGCCTTTAGCAGGAGCGGAGATAATAACTTTTTTAGCGCCAGCTTCAATATGAGCTTTAGCTTTAGCACCTTCGGTGAAACGGCCAGTGGATTCGATTACGATTTCAGCACCTACTTCGCCCCAAGGAATATTAGCAGGATCGGGAGATGCAAATACTTTTACTTTTTTACCGTCAACAACGATGCAGTCGCCATCAGCTTCTACTTCGTGGGGGAAGGTTCCATGAATGGAGTCATATTTCAACAGATGAGCCAAAGTAGCAGAGTCAGTCAGGTCGTTTACTGCAACAACCTCAACCTCAGGGTTAGTGAAAGCAACACGGAAAACCTCACGGCCAATACGGCCAAAACCATTAATACCTACTTTTGTCATGATAAGTTCCTCCTTAAAAATATGAATTAATATAAATTCTGCACTTGTGTGCCAATTAACAGGATTCTTTTGCCATACGTACAATCTCGTGCGCAGCCGCCTCATCTGTTACCAATATATCCTGTCTGGATGCATGAATAACAGAAAGAATAGCTGCTGCCTTTGATTTACCGCCAGCAACACCAATAATAGTACCTATATGCTCCAAATCCTGAAGCATCAGGCCAGCGTTATTACTCATATAAACCTGCCTGCCATCTAAAGCACAATACTGGCCGAAGGCCTCGCCAACAGCACCATTTTCCTTTAGCTTGGCCAAAATATCCGGACCTAGACGACGATGTCGAGCCATAACATCGGAACGACCAACGCCATGCACAAGGATATCAGCTTTTTTGATAATATCGACTACTGCACGTACGCCAATATCCTCTTTTAAAATGCTGTTCAAGATGTCCTCGCTTACACTATCCGGCACATAAAGCTGACGATAGGAAGCACCTAAGCGTTGCGCTAAAACTGTAGCAATAGTATTTGCTTGCAGCTCAACATTATCTCCCAAACCGCCACGCGCAGGAACAACTACTGTATTAGGCTGGCTACCGCTGATATTTGCTGCCATTGCAGCCATGGTAGTACCGCCGCTGACTGCGACAATATGACCTTTTCCATCAGCAAGCAGCTTGCTTAAAATTCTCGCTGCAGTCCTGCCAATTTCCCGTTTCACCACTTCCTCTTGGTCAGAATCGCCAGAAAGGATTACTACACGGCCAACATTCAACATACTGCACAGTTCCTTTTCCAAGGTAGAAAGGTCCTGCAATTTACGTACGTAGTCAGCCAGCTCCTTAAGGATATCAATCCCCTCATCAGTCACAGTCATGCCGCTGGAAGAAAACTCCAGCAAGCCACTTTTCTTTAAAAAATCCACTTGAGCACGCAACACACGCTCGCTTAAACCTAGGCGAGCAGCCAAAGCACGTCTTCCAATAGGATATTCATGACTTACCTGACGCAAGATTTGATAACGTTGGACCAAAAGGTCGGTTAATTCAGGTACTATTTTCTTTTGTAAATTAATGATACCGTCCATAATACCGCCTCAGCAAGTTTTGTCCCTCGTGGTACTTTTTGTGTCCCACGAATTTAATAATAGAATGCAGCTATGCAATCTATATGACTATTGTAGCATACTCTAAATGATAAATAAAGTGCAACATAAGCTTTTTCGAAAAATTTTACTTTTCGCAGCATCGAGTTTGTTTATGCTAACTAGTATTTTTAAATACTTTATTTCTAAAAATTATAAACAAAACTTAGTCTTCAAAATTATCTTAAGCATTTGAAAAACCGTAATATTAGAACATGAGTTATTAGTATATTTTTTTATAAATAATTGCTGCAATTATGAGCCATAATTTCTAGATAAAGATACCTTAACTATTATCTTCTCCAAAGCATTTGTCTTATTTAAAGCTAGAGATAATAGTAATTGCAACCAATATATAAAAATAGCGTAGCAGTCATTACAACTACTACGCATAAAGTGCAAAGCGCAAAATTTTCCTTAAATCAGATAGCTACTATTGCTACTAACCAACTCCGCAAAACAGCTTATCTATTATTTATTATCTCTGGATACATATCATGCATAAAGAGACGTTTTTTGGCAGCTGCCTCCCATTCAGTACCAGGCTTGCCATAGTTAGCATACGGGTCGATTGACAAACCGCCACGAGGCAAGAATTTTCCCCAAACCTCAATATATTTAGGCTCTAAAAGCTTTACTAAATCCTTCATGATAATATTCACGCAATCCTCATGAAAGTCACCATGATTACGAAAGCTGAAAAGGTAAAGCTTCAAGGATTTACTCTCTACCAATAATCCGTCAGGAACATAGGAAATATAAATGGTTGCAAAATCAGGCTGACCTGTCATAGGACAAAGACTGGTAAATTCAGGACAGTTGAATTTTACGAAATAATCATTTTCAGGATGCTTATTAGGGAAACATTCCAACACCTCAGGTGCATAGTCCATTTTGTACTTAGTATTCTGATTGCCTAAAAGGCTTACGCCCTGCAATTCTTCTTTTGTTCTTCCACTAGTCATTTACTATTACCTCCTGCTAAAATAACTTTACCAATGCCAATACGCTCCAATGCTGTTACGAGTAACATGCCTGCAAAGCCAGAAATACACTGACCAACCAAAATGCTAGATGCTAACAGCCAGTACGGAAGATTCAACAGCATAGACAACCACATAGGAACACACAGACCCGGTACAAATGTGATTGCCAGCCAGATAATCCAGTTACCACAGCCCTTTCTTTTACCATAAGCAATAATAGCTGTAGTAAGGATACCTACAATAAATCCACCTACAATATCTAAAACACCTAATCCGCCCATAACTGTATTACTAATAACATTGGCTATTCCAAATGGTAAAATCAAGAAAGGAAAGATTGCACTTAAGGAATACAACGCAGTCGCAATACGAATTTGGTATTGGCCAAAGGCAAAGCTTTGAGTACAAACCATAACAACTATATACAATGCTATGCAAAGACCTGCAATAGCCATTTTTTGAGTAGTAAATTGTGTTTTCAAAATGTAATCCTCCTTACTTCATTAACGGATCGATAACACCGTTTGCCTCGAACGCGAGCTCTCTATCAATGCAGGTACCACATTTATGACAAGGCTTCTCGGTACCACAATAGCAGCTCCATGTTAATTCATAGGGAACGCCAAGCCTTAAACCTTCAGCAACTATATCCTTCTTTGTTTTATCAACAAAAGGTGCTTCGAGGCGCAGCTTTTTGCCACTACCAATATAAATAGCCTGCTCCATAGCCTGATTAAACTCTACACTACAATCAGGATAAGCGCTGCCTGCAGCATCGTCGGCATGGGGACCATAATAAATTACATCACATTCATACTCTAAAGCAATACTAGCTGCAGTTGATAAGAAAAGGCCATTGCGAAAAGGAACGTAAGTAGAAACTGTTTCACCATTTCGCTCCTTAATTTGCTGGTCATAGGACTCCTGTGGAATATCTTCATTAGAGCCCTTAAGTAAAGAGCAATTACTATGAGCAAATATTTTTGCTAAGTCCATTGTTATTAGTTCTACTTGATAATAATCGGCAACAGCCTTTGCAGATTCTAATTCTTTACTATGCTTCTGACCATAATACATAGATAATGCCATAACATTATCACCAAATTTTTCTTTAGCAACAGCTAGACAAGTAGAACTGTCAACACCACCACTAAGTAATACTAAAGCCTTCATTTTTCCTCCTAATTAAAAGCTAGAAAATAATGCGGGCAAAATAAAAAAGATTCCGTCCCACAGACGAAATCTTTACATACAAAATAAATCCTGGATGAGCCTCCTGGATAATCGCCCGTAGTTTTGTTTTGAGACAGGATGGTTACGAACTGTCTATTATTAAATTGCTTATGTATTATAGCATAAACTGTGCTAGGAGTAAAGGAATTGTTTCAAGTACACTGAAAAAGTCCTTTAATCGTCTTGCTTCGCTTAGTGCGAGCGCATATTCTCTCCAGGGCTAAGGTCTTATCAGCCAGGTATCTGGCTGATAAAAAAACCTGTACCATTGGTACAGGTTTTATTCTAACCGGCAGCTATCTATCCTCCCAGGCCGCTTCCAGC
>USBG01000026.1 GCA_900552855.1 uncultured Phascolarctobacterium sp.
GCCAAAACAGCTGTCATTGCCAAAGGAATCATTTCAGTTACAAAAAATAATGCAATTACAGCCAAGAGAATTAAGCATTTTATTGCCGGATCCATATTATACCTCCATATTCTATTTTTTTAATTTGAGATTGACATAACTAAAGGAATTCATAAATATTTTTCCATCTTCTCCTCTATGAGGAAAAACCTTACCTTCTTTTTTTCTATTTTCAATTGCTCGATGATAAAATTTCCTGTCAACCTGTTTAAGGAACTCTCTTATTTTGTTCTCCTCTTTCTTTATATCCTCCATGCTTGGATCTAGAGATACATCCATTTACTTCATCTCCTTTCGCAACTTATTTAGAAGAGCACCCTTAACTGCTGTTAATTATACATTATATTCTTAAATAAGAAAAATACTTAATTGGAATAAGTATTATATATCTTTTTATATATAAATAATTGCGAATAAATGTAAAAACCAGCTTAAAGATTTTCAAATTTCATTGAATCCTTAAGCTGGCTCACCACAATATAGCTTGTCATTAAAACAAAATATTCTTAGGACTTTTCCAAACAAATTCTTGTCTAAGCACATGAATGCAGTAATTAAATAAATTATAAATTTTCATCAAGCTACGCTCTTCTCAAATCCTTTACTGCGCGTTTGCTAAGAGCTACGCCCTGAATGCGTTTTACAAAGTCGTCGGAACAGCCCTTACGAAGTGGAAATACTTCTACATGAGAATTACGCTTTTTGCACACAAAATCGAGAATAGAATGTTTATTTTGCTCATTTTTGTTAGTTGTCATATCAGTCACTCCTTTGTTATTAAACAACTTCACTTTCTAAGCATTCATCTTCTTAGGTTGGTTTTATTATATACCATACGCATAAATAATAAAAATATCTATTAGGAATTAATATTATAACTATTTTTATTTGTATAATATTTTTAAATTTAAAGCTCAGCTTCATATTGCATTATATTCTAGACTATGATACCATTACTTAATATATAGTAATTGATACTAGTTGTATTTAAAAAGCAATATGAAGGAGGCATATATTAATTATGGATTTAGATCATTATCGTAATTTTTTGGCCATTGTAGAGGCAGGCAGCTTCACTGGAGCTGCAGATTTTATCCATATCGCCCAGCCAGCTTTAAGCAAACAGCTACGCAACCTTGAGAACTTTTATGGAACTAAGCTAATAATTACTCAAAGAGGCAGTCGCCAAATATTACTTACAGAAGCAGGGCGTGTTCTCTATCAAAAGGCTAAATATATATGTTCTCTGGAAGATTTAGCAAAAAATGAGATAGATAATATAATAGGCGGTGTAATTGGAACGTTACGCTTTAGCATAGCCAATTCTCGTTCTCCTCTCTTCATAGAATCATCACTAAAGGGGTTTTCACTATTATATCCTAATATCAAATGTGAGCTTTATGAAGCCAGCATAGGTGAACAAATGCAGCAAATGCTGAACGGTATCACTGAGCTAGGAATTTTTAGCGTACCAATAAAATATCAAGAAAACTTTGATCTTTTATTTAGACGTGATGAATTTATCGCTGCGGTCTTTAACAAAGATTCTGTTTTTCTTGAAAATGACAAGGATTATATCGAATTAGAAAGTCTTGATAACGTACCAATAAGCATTTCTGCAGGTTCAAGCAACATCTTTATAAAAAATTGTGATGCCGCAAATATTATCCCCCGTATAATTTGCACTAGTACTACCAGAAGTACAGCATTAGAATGGGCTCGTGTTAAAGCAGCCGTCGCCATTGTTCCTGCTGAGGATGGTGAAGACTTTGGCCCTAATTATGTCGTCAAAAAAATTCGCAATCTTGAAGCAGATATCTACAAAACTGTAGTAAAGGTTAAAGATAGGCCACTCTCTGTAGCAGCACAGCACTTCTTACGCTTTTATGCACGTACACGTGGCAGTCAACAGGTTTGTGATTTAGAAAATTTATTAAAAAGAGAAGCAATTTAAATTCTATATTGCTAATAGAAAAGGCTGAAGAATAGCACTACGCATATTCTTCAGCCTTTTTAGCTACCTATATAATTTTGTCTGGTTTTACGCTTTCTTATAAAGTATGCGAATAGAGTTTAGCACACATATCAGAGAAACGCCAGTATCAGCAAATACTGCCGCCCACATAGAAGCATAGCCCATAAGTCCGGCAATCATAATGATTACCTTTACCGCCAAGGCAAAAACAACATTTTGCCAAGCAATTGCACCTGTCGCCTTAGCAATGGATATAGCTCTAGGAATAGCCTTCATTTCAGAATTCATAAACACTACATCAGCAGCCTCAATAGCAGCATCAGCGCCACTACCCATTGCCGCACCTACATTAGCACCAGCAAGTACAGGAGCATCATTAATACCATCACCAACAAACATTACAGAGCCATATTTATTACGTATTTCGTTTAAAGCAGTTAGCTTGTCCTGTGGCAATAGCTTTGCATGCACCTCATCAATACCTGCAGCAGCTGCCACAGCCTTTGCCTCACGCTCAGCATCACCAGTAAGCATAGCGGTTACAACGCCTTGCTTTTTCAAGGCTACAATTGCCTCTTTGGCGTCTTCCTTAATGGTGTCATTAATAAACAGCTGACCATAATATTTGCCATTAACAGCAACAAGAACCTCGCTACCATATTCTGCTTCTGTATAACCACTACAGCTAATTTTATAACGCTCCATCAGCTTTACATTGCCACAAATAACGATTTTCCCGTCTACCTCAGCAACTAAGCCTTCACCAGCAATTTCCTCGAAGCTGTTAGGATGTACAAGAGTAAGTTCTCTTTCTTTAGCAGCATTTACAATAGAAACTGCAATAGGATGGGTAGAAATCTGCTCAGCACTTGCACAAATAGCAAGTATATCGTTTTCAGAAGTGCCATTTGCTTTAATCTCCTGCAAAACAAAGTTACCCTTAGTAATGGTACCTGTTTTGTCCATAACCACAGCAGCAACATTTTTTAATGCTTCCATAGCTACGCCACCCTTAAATAGAATGCCGTATTTAGAGCCAGCACCAATGCCGGAGAAAAATGCTAAGGGTACGCTGAGCACCAATGCACAGGGACAGCTAATAACTAGAAATGTTAGAGCAGTGTAAATCCACTTTTCCCAATCACCAGTAATAAGTGACGGAATAACAGCCGTAGCTACTGCTGCAGCAACTACGAAGGGAGTATACACACGAGCAAAACGAGTAATAAAGCGGTCAATAGCGGGCTTACTTGCAGCAGCATTTTCCACACTATCCAAAATCTTGGTGACCATGGACTCCTCTAAAACCTTTTCCACGCGTATTTTTAACATACCAGTGGTATTAACACAGCCAGAAACAACTTCATCACCATATTTTTTTCTAACTGGTACGGGCTCACCTGTTACAGGAGATGTATCAATAAGGCTTTCGCCATCTATAACCACACCATCCATAGGAATTCTATCACCAACACGTACTAAAAGGATATCACCTACATGAGCAGCTTCAGCAGCAATGACCTTTACTTCATCTCCAATAAGCAGGTTTACAACCTGAGGACGCATATCCACTGCATCCATAATTTGACCCCTGCTTTTTTCAACTGCACGCTGTTCAAAAAATTCACCTAAGCGATAAAAGAACATTACGCCAACAGCCTCTTCCCAGGCCTTAATAGCAAAGGCACCTAAGGTAGCAACTGTCATCAAAAAGTTTTCGTCAAACACATGCCCCTTAGTAATATTCTTTACAGCCGTCCAAACAATGCGTCCACCTAAAAGAATATAGGCAAATACCAGGAAATATAAATGGTATGCTTCAGGAATCATACCTAGCCACTCTGTTACGATGAATACAAAGCCGCCTAAAGCAATTTCAATCAGCTGCAGCTTTTCTCCCAGCTTTTCCAGAAGGCTAGTCTTCTGATTTTCTTTTGTGACAGCATTAGAGCTCTTAGACAGCTCTACTAAAACAACGCCATTTTCTATATTATCAGTAACAGCCTGCATTTTTTCTAACAAGCCATCATAGGACGCAGCCTTAACCTTAAGCTTTTTAGTTGTAAAGGTCAATACAGCTTCGTCAATCTCTGCCATTTGATTAAGCGCACGCTCAATCTTAGCACCACAGTTAGCACAGTCAAGATGCTGCACCATATAAACACGATGCTCTCCCTGAATATCCTTATGAGAGACAGGTTTCTCATTACGAGGAATTACCTCTACATCAGATTCTATGGATGTGCAAATTTCCCTAATCAATGGAAGTACTGCTTCATGATTAGCAGCAGAAAGACGTAGCTGCTTTGTAACGAAGCTAATATTGGCATAGGTAACACCCGGAAGCTCCTTGATTTTATGCTCCATCTTAGCAGCACAATTAGCACAGCCAAGATTTTTTAAAATATAAACTCGCTTCAACTTATCAGCATCAGGCATTACACAGGTGCAAAGAGCAAGGCTTTTTCCGCACACATCGCAATAATCCTCATGAGGATGACATTGCTTGCAGTGACAGTTATCTGGATGACCTAGCACATGATGGCTGTGCTCGTGGTGGTCACGGCCACAGTCGCAGCTTTCCTCATGATGATGCTCGTGGTGGTCATGGCCGCAGCCACAGCTTTCCTCGTGATGATGCTCGTGGTGATGGTCAGAGTCCTCCTCATCATCACCACACTGTTTATCATTGCCACAACAACAATCTGCTACATCACAACCATCTACATGGCTATGCCCATGGTCCATTCCAACATGAGTATGTGCAGGAACGTGTTTCATGCCTTTATGACTATGATCCTTACCACAATGTCCACAGGTACATCCCTCAGGATGATTGCTGTAGTCATCAGAAAAATCATTAGTCTGCATACTGCGTACCTCACCAGAGTTATTACGTACATCTTCTAAATCTCTAATTTCCTTTTTCACCCTAATACCACCTTTACTTTTTATTATATGAGTAATTGTTCATTTATTTTAGAAAAAAATATAAGGGTAACTATACACTATCAATAACTACCTTGTCTACATTATAACATATGAGTAATTATTCATCAATAATATTATCTGAAAATTATTTAGAAAATTCAATGAGCTTACCAAAATTACATTCTTATGTACCTCTGCAGCAATCATTCACAATTACTATATACTAATTGCAAAATCAAAAGGTGCTGTGCCCAAACATAAACCAATGGACAGACAGCACCATACTTTGACATATTATTTTTTATATACGTTTAGGCAACAAGGTATCTTTACTTGACTAAATGACAAGCTACCCAATGACCATGCTTCACTTCCTTAAGCTCTGGTTTTTCATTTAAGCAGCGTTCACTACAATGAGAACAACGACTAGCAAAAGGACAACCATTAGGCAAATCAAGAGGACTAGGAATTTCTCCTTCAAGTGGCTCAATCTTTTCTCCTGCCTTAAAATCTACCTTAAATACAGAACGAAGCAAAGCCTGTGTATACGGATGACGGCAATGCTCTGCAATACGGCCTGTTTCAAGCCACTCTACTACATTACCTAAATACATTACTGCCACCTGATGACACATTAAATCTACCAAGCCTAAATCATGAGCAATAAAAAGATAGGTAATATTCTTTTCCTTTTGCAGCCTACATAAAAGCTCACAAACTGTTTCCTGCACAGAAACGTCCAAGGCAGAGGTTGCCTCATCACAGACTATAATTTTAGGCTCTAAGGACAAGGCTCTGGCAATACCAAGACGCTGGCGCTGACCGCCGGACATACTATGAGGATAGCGGTCCTTAAATTCTACTGGCAGTTCAACCATCTCCAAAAGCTCGGCAGCTTTAAAATCTACTTCGCTATTTTTAATAAGGCCATAGTTTTTCAAAGGCTCTGTCAAAATATCCTTAACCAGCATTTTAGGATTAAAAGCAGCAGTAGGATCCTGAAAAACCATTTGGATTTTGCGTCTGTCCTGACGCAGCTGTTCCCCTTTGGACTTCAGCAGATCATGACCTTCGAAAATAACCTCACCTGATGTTGCAGGATGAATACGCAGCAGAGTGCGGACAAGAGTTGATTTGCCGCAGCCAGACTCGCCAATTATGCCCAAAGTCTTGCCCTCATAGGCACGCAGCGTTATATCATTGCAGGCCGTCAGCATTTTGCCGCCATCTACGGGAAACTTTTTCGTAAGATGGTTAATCTCCAAAATCAGATTGTTACGTTCATAGGCAGGTTTCGTATTATTCATAATAGCATTTACCTCCTATTACAGGCACTGCACGTAAAAGCTGCTTAGTATATTCATGCTGAGGATTTCCGATAATATCCTCTCTGCGTCCACTTTCCACAACCTTGCCACCCTGCATAACCATTATTTTATTAGATACGTAGGAAGCAACGCCTAAATTATGGGTAACAATAATCACCGCAGCGTTATATTCATTACGTACATCTACAATCTGACGGATAATTTGAGCCTGAGTAGTTACATCTAAGGCTGAGGTAGGCTCGTCTGCCAAAAGGAGCTTGGGGCTAAAAATCATAGCCATAGCAATACCTACTCTCTGTCGCATACCACCAGAAAGCTCAAAGGGATAGCAATTCATAATATTCTCAGGGTTTGGCAAATGGACGTTAGTAAGCATACCAATAGCCATTTCGTTGGCCTGAGACTTGCTTTTTTCCGGAGCATGGGTCTGAATATAGTCGATGAACTGTTCACCGATACGACGAATGGGATTAATCATATTGCCGCTGTCCTGAAAAATCATGGACATTTCCTTGCCGTACATCTGGCGCCAATCCTCATGGCTATTTTCAAGGATATTTTTACCATCAAACATAATGCTGCCGCCGCTTACATGTCCAGCACCAGGCAAGCACCCCATAATAGCACGAATGATAGTAGTTTTACCACTGCCGGATTCGCCTACTATGGACAGGATTTCACCTCTATCTAATTCTAAATTTGCACCTGCTACAGTAAGCTTATCACCATAGCTGATGTCTAAATTATTTACTTCAAGTAGCATCAGGTTATTTCCTCTTTTAATCATTATTAAGATAAATAAAGAACTAGCAAGCAGAGGGCGCACCTTAAAAGTGCGCCTAGCTGTTTTCTAAGTATAGTTTCTGAAATTATTTAGCAGGTTTAATATCCTTAGTTACCCAATAATAGTCTGTCGGATAGATATTAGCTCCTTCGATGCCTTTTTTAGATACCATATTGGTTTTGGGATAGCCAAAGAACAGAGCTACACTGTCATTAAGCAGTATTTGCTGCATTTCGATGATATATTGGCGACGTTTTGCAGGATCAAATTCTACACCCAATTTATCAGAAAGTGCATCATATTCAGGATTGCTGTAGCCAGTTGCATTTTCAGGCTGACTGCCATTAACATTGGTTTTGAAGTATCTGTTCATAAATACTTCCGGATCGCCAGTGTTGGCAACAAGAATATTGGAAATAATCAGGTCGTACTCACCTCTGTTACGCATAGGATCCAAAACATTGTAGTCAACATTCTTCATATTAACTTTAATACCAATTTTCTTAGCATCCGCCTGAGTAGCCTCTGCGTATAAGGGGAGCTCTGCACGGCCACTATAGTATACAAAATCAATTTCCAGATTTTTACCGTTCTTATCTACATAGCCGTCACCGTCACTATCCTTCCAGCCAGCTTCAGTCAAAAGCTTTTTAGCATTTTCAGGATTATAAGCGTTGGGATCTTTAAGTTGGTCGAAACCATAGTCTAAGGAGGGAGAAATAGGTGCTTTGCCCGGAACAAAGGTTCCTTTTAAAAGCACATTATTATAGGTTTCACGATCTAAGCATTGAATTAGAGCAGCACGTACTTTGGGATCATGTAGAGGTTTGCCCTCGTTCATATTCATTTGAGCCAAAACAGTACGCAAAGAGGAAATTTCAGAAATATTGAACTTATCCTTATTTTTGAACAACTGCAGATCACCAGCACCTATATTAATAGCAAAGTCGATTTCACCTTTTTGAAGTGCCATTGCACGAGTATTAGGATCATCGATAGTATTAATCTCCATAGTTTTAAAGGGAACTTGTCCTGCCCAATAGTTGGTATTAGCAACCATCTCTGCTTTAGCTTTAGTATAAGATTTTACAGCATAGGGGCCAGTACAAATCGGGCCTTCTTTTCTAAAGTCACGGTCAGCAACCTTAGTATTAATAATAATAAATAAAGGTTCACCCATCATGCCAGGCAAAGTAGGCACTGGTGTCTTGGTCTTGATAATCAGGTTTTGGCCATCTGCCTTAATTTCATCATATTGGAACATAGCTTGGGCACGGCTGTTCAGCTTAAAGGTTCTTTCAATAGACTCTTTAGCAATTTCCGCAGTCAGCTTATCACCATTAGAAAAGCAAGCCTTGTCATTAATATGGAATGTCCAGGTCAGCTTGTCATCGGAAATAGACCATTTATCTGCCAACCAAGGCACTGCGTTCATTTGGTCATCAAATCTTACTAAAGTTTCACCTAAGCCATAGCGGCTAACAGCCCAGCTGCAATAGTTATCAGTAGGATCCAAGCTATCAGCAAAGTTAGTTACGCCAAATTTTACCTTGTCAGCAGATACAGTAGCCTTCTTTTCGCCACCGCCACAGCCTGCTGCTGCCAAAGCTAATAAACCAACCATAGAAGCTGCTGCTGTCATTTTCAACATTTTTTTCATTTCTGCACTCTCCGTTTCTTAAATTAACATTAGTTTCTGCCTTATAGGCAATAATATTTTTATCTCCAACATTTTCCGAGTGTCAAATGTTTAAAAACTCTTAGTTTTCCATATCATTACGGGGATCCAACACATCTCTCAGATTATCTCCCCACAAATTGAAAATTACTACAGTTATAAAAATTGCCAGACCAGGGAAAAACATCAGCCACGGTGCTGTCTGCAGCTGCTGACGTCCCTCATTCAGCATCAGTCCCCACTCAGGAGCAGGTGGCTGGGAGCCAAAGCCAAGGAAAGAAAGTCCTGCCAGCTCCATCATCAGGGCACCAATATCTGCTGCTGCAGTCACTACCATCAAAGGCAGGATATTAGGCAAAATATGAGTCCATAGAATGTGACGAGCAGTACCGCCATTAACAATAGCCGCTTCCACAAAATCACGGCTTTTAATTTTCAGCACCAAACTGCGAGCCAAGCGTGCATATTTAGTCCAGCTGACAATGGTAAGCGCAATAACTGCATTTACAAGGCTACCACCCATAATACCAGCAACAGCAATTGCCAGAATCATGCCCGGGAAGGAGATCATCAAATCAGAAATACGCATGATGACCATATCCACCTTACCTCCAAAGTAGCCGGAAATTACACCTAAAGTTGTACCTACAGTAAAGACGCTAGCTACCAAAATAAGCACTCCCACCAAGGAAGCTCGTCCACCATATATAACACGGCTGAAACAGTCACGTCCCAGTTTATCAGTACCAAAAAGATGCTCGGAACTAGGCTCCATATATGCATCACGCATTTCAGCAAAGGTTGGATCATAGGGTGCCAGCAAGGGAGCTGCTATAGCTATCAAAATCAAAGCCAATACTAAAATGCTAGTAATTGCAAAAGCTCTGTTGGTTCTTAATCCTTTTATAATTGCATCCATATCCTACCTAACCTTTCTCAGTCGTGGATCAAGATAATTATAGGAAATGTCCACAAGCAGATTAATAACCATATACATCAGGGCAATCCATACCACGACTCCCTGCACAAGCTGAAAATCACGATAGGTAATAGCTTCGATAGCCATACGTCCAAGGCCAGGCCATGCAAAAACCATTTCGATAACGGCAGCACCGCCCAAAAGATTTCCTAAGGACAAGCCTAAAAGAGTAATAAGGGGCAGCAGTGCGTTAGGCAGAATCTCTTTCCACAAAATGTGACTTTCACTCATACCACGAGCACGGGCGCCTACAACATAATCCTGATTAAGCTCCTCTAAAATAGCAGTACGTACCTGACGAGTATATTTAGAAGCCATAGCAATTGCCAATGTAAGTGATGGCAAAATTAAATTTTCCAAGGTTACTTCACCACCAACAATGGGAAGCAAATCCAGCTTGAGTCCAAAAAACCATAGCAGCATTAAACCAACCCAAAAGCCTGGCATGGATACACCCATAAATGTGCAAACACGCACAATATTATCCACTATACCGCCGCGCTTAACAGCAGAATATATGCCAGCAGGTATAGAAACCACCAACATCATGAACAAAGATGCTAAGGAAAGAGTAATGGTTCCAGGCAAGCCCTCTATAAGAGCCTCAATTACAGGCTTTTTCATCATATATGAAAAGCCTAAATTACCCTGAAGCGCTCTGCTCAACCAATCAAGATACTGGAAAATAAATGGCTTGTCCAAGCCGAGCTCCTTGCGCAATGCTTCTATCTCATGCTGGCTTACAATAATATCCTCATTGCCGGCAATCATTTGTCGCACCACGTCACCAGGAGCAAGCATAACTAGTGCAAAGGTAATAAAACTTATGCCCACCAGTACAAAAATGATTTGACCGATACGGGTCAATAACTGTTTTCTTGTCAACTAACATCATCTCCATCATAAAAATAAAAAAGGCTTTTTCTGCACAAAGGCAGAAAAAGCCTATACATACACACTCAAAAGCCTGCATGTATATTTCCGTCCCTCGCAGAAATATCTACAATTGAGGCTGTGACCTGACTTAGCCCAAAGGCATCACAGTGGCGTGACCGTCGTGGAATTGCACCACGTTCCCTTATTTAATCCCATTTTAAAGAGAACCTCAATTAATTTAACTATATATAACTATTCAAATAACTTACTTAAGATAATATTTAATAACTCATCTTCTATTTATAATAGCATATATTATCATTAATTACAACACTCCAGAAAAATATTTTTATGTTTCTTATTTATTCTCTTTTTGCGTACAAACTATAATTATTGATATACTAATGTAATATATCATCAATCCCCAACAAATTCTTTTTCAAACCTTTAAGAAACAAGCTTAAGATTATTGATTGAGCAACAAAAAAGCTTAAATAAGCTATCCACAAGCCATCATTACCCCACCAGGGAACAAAAAAGCTTTTCAAAACATAAAATACACTTAAGGCAATAAGCATCATATTGCGAATGGGTGCCGTTTTAGTTACACCACAAAAAACACCATACAATACCATTCCTACACCACTAACTAAAGGATATAAGGTTACATAAAAGCTATATTCGTTTGCTAGCACCAATACATCTGTAATTTCTGTAAATATTCCGATAAAATACTGATGCCACAAATGATAGATACCCATAAGCAATAAAGATAAAACTACAAGCCATTTATAGGTAATGGCAATTGTTTCCTCTAAAAGCTGATGACTTGCCTGCCCCTTTGCCTTGCCAGAAAAAATTGCTGCACCATTGGCCATACCATCAATAAGATAGCTCATGATATCCTTAATTTGCAAAAGTACGGCATTAGCCGCAAGCATTGACGTGCCAAAGCCAGCACCAACAGCAGCAAGAATATTATTTACTGTCATCAGGCACATGGTTCTAATCATCAGATTAGAATTAACCTTAAGCATATCCACAAACTGATGCCAGTCTAAAAGCTCTTTCCATGGCAACCTGCTATATTCAAAGCGACCATAAACGTACATAAGAATAGCAGCCAATATACCTCCATATATTTGACATAAAAGCATTGCCCAAGCTACACCATCAACATCCATATGAAGATAATTAACAAAATAAATGCTTAAAATACAATTAAGCAAATTCATTGAAACCTGCATACCAACACTAGCTTTAATCCTTGTTTGCCCCATAAGCCATCCTAAAGCAACATAATTAAAAAGAACCATAGGAGCGCCCCAAATAAGCAAGCTATAATATTGACGACAAAGCACCGCTACATCTGGCTGCGGACTAATAAATGCAAGATAGACATCAATAATAGGATTTTGTAAAACTAAACAACAGCAACCAACTAGCAAAGCAATTATACATGGTTTAAAAAAAGCAAGCATACCCTGATACGTGTCCTTAGCACCATTAGCCTGTGCAGCATAACCAGTAGTACTAACACGCAAAAAGCCAAATATCCAATAAATGGTATTAAACAAGATAACACCAAGAGATACAGCCGCAACATATTTGGCATCAGACATCTGTCCCATAACAGCCGTATTAACAGCGCCCATCAGGGGTTGTGTCATTGTACTTAGCATAAAGGGTATGGTTATGCCCAAGTATTCTTTATCTGTTAAAGCACTCAATTTTTAATATATCCTCTTTACTTAAATTTAATTTTATTTGTAAGTTACACTTGTGTGAATAGATTATCATATGTTATAATGTTTTGCAAGAGGTTTTATTAAAAGAATTTAGTATGTGAGGAGTTGAGCATATGTCAGATACCTTAAATGTATGTGGTCTTTCTATCGAAAGAGGTCACAAGCTGCGGACCTTTCTGCCTGTTCCCGATACAAGAGTAAAGATTCCGATAACTATTATAAATGGCATTGATGATGGTCCTACCCTGCTTATAACAGCAGGTATCCATGGTGGTGAATACCCTGGAATTGCCGCATCTATGGAGCTAGGACGAGATATTGAGCCAACAGATGTTAAAGGATGCCTAATTATTATGCATCCAGTAAATATACAGGGCTTTTGGGCTCGAAGAGAAATAATTGTTCCCGAGGATGGAAAAAACTTAAATAGAGTATTTCCTGGCGACCCATTAGGTACCCTTGCTGATAAAACAGCCTATCTTATAAGCAGCAATTTTTTCCCTATCGCAGACTTTTATGTAGATCTGCATAGCGGTGATATTCACGAAAGCCTACATCCATATGTTTATTATCCTGGCCAACCTACGCCTGAGATTGAAAAGAAATCTAGAAGTGTCGCCAAGGTTCTTGATTTGGAATACATGGTACGCTCACTTGCCACAGGTGGCGCTTATAACTATGCCGCTAGCACCGGACTACCCTCCATCCTCATAGAGCGAGGCGGCGCCGGACTTTGTCTACACGAAGACATTGAAGCCAATAAGGACGACATTCGCAACATCTTACGCAAGCTAAAAATGTTCTCCCTGCCAGTCAAGCCACGTCATCACTCCCCAAGAGATGTAGAAAATTTAATCTACCTTGAATCCATGGAAACAGGCTGCTGGTTTCACCACATCCACAGCGGTGATTTTATTGAGGAAGGTCAGGAGCTAGGACGCATCACAGATCTTTTTGGAAACATAATCACAACTTATTATGCGGAACAAACAGGTGTCGTACTCTATGTTTGTCCTGCTTTATCCGCACCTAAAGGAACAGTGCTTGTGGCCTATGGCGTAATCAAGGATTACGACGACGAATAAAAGCTTGATTTTACACCATTATATAAATTAGAAAACCCTCGAAGTTTAATACGCTTCGAGGGTTTTCATGTTTTAAGACTATTTAACTTTCCTACAAATGATAAATCATGATTATATTTGCTATCTCACACAAAAAGAGCGCTGAAGCCTAAGCTCCAACGCCCTTTTTAGATTGGGATGAACTATTAGAATCCACCTCTCCGTCAGCTCGTTTTACTCGCTGACACCTCTCCTTGAAAGGAGAGACTTGCTCTTCGATTGCACTTTAGGCTCTCCTTTTAAGGAGAGCTGGCTGTGAGCGCAGCGAACAGACTGAGAGTTTGAATAAGTCTAGCAACTATAACGCAGCAAATAGTGCGTTATAAAACGCCTCTACAATAGAACGCCTATGTTAGAAGCTATAACGAACGCCAGCGTTCCATTGCCACGGAGTAGCAACATCGCCGCCATAAGTCTTTTCTACGTCAAAGTATACATAGGTTGCATCACTCAGATTGATGTTGGTGCCTACGCCTACTTCGAACCAGCCGCCGCCAAGATCTTGCTCATAGGTATCGCTTGCTTTGCCATCTTTGGACATCATAGTTACTTCAGTTTCACCGTCAAAGTCATACAGATAGGATGCACGTACATATACATTGCCATCTTTAATGTCCTTGCCTAAGGAGAAGCCTACGCGACCAACCAAGCTTTCCATACCATCTTGATATGCCATTGCTTTATCGGTTGCATAGTTTACGCTGCCAACTTTACCGTAGGTCAGCTCTACTTGGGGCTCTACCCAGAAGCCATTGCCCTTGTCAAAGCGCTTGCCATATTCTGCACTTACGCTGTAGCCATTGGTATCGTATTCGCCTTTGCCAATACCACCTACAGCATCAAATTCGTGCTCTAAGCGTGCATATTTTGCAATCAAGTCAATGAAGCTACCATCCTCATTCAGCTTGCTGCCATAAACTGCAAAGCCTTTATGAGTGTTTTCACCGCTGCCACCTGCAAAGCTGCTTTGTGCATCAGTATAGGTCAGTGCTGCACCAACATTCCAAGATTTATCAGTGCTCAGCTTTTCATCATAACCAATTTGGTATGCATTGTATTGATTCTTAACACTCTTGAATTCGCTTTCGCCACGAGTCATTCTGGTCCAAATACCGTGTTCACCATTGCTGTTACGCAGTTCGCCAAGACGTTTGTTCATATCGTTATTTTCTTGACGCCAAGCCATCAAAGCAATGCTGCCCATTTCAGAAATTGCAGTGTTTGTAGTATTTTTAGCTTGAGAACCAGTTACATTACCTTTTTCATCAACAAAGCCTTCAAAACGACCACCAATTACGCCTTCGTCAGTAGTAACCTTATCAACAACAGTTGTAGAAGTACCAGCAGTTTCGTCTTTTTTAACAACCACGTCAGCTAACTTACTAGCATCTGTTTCACCAGCAGCAATTTGGTCAGCAATAGCACCACTACCCTCAACAGTTACATTTTGAGCATTAGCATCCTTGCTTACAACCATTTGGTTATTTACATCATTAGTTTTAACAATAGCAGAATCAGCAGTCAAATTATCAATAGAAAGTTTTTGACCATTGCCAGCCATATTAATAATACCACCATCTTTAACAGTCAGATTATTTACAAAGCTATCCTTGTCAGATGTCCAGACTGCTCCATTAGAAACACCAAGAATCATTGCGTTAACTTCATCTTTACCAGAAGGCGGATACGGATTACCATTTACAAAAATATTACCATTTAAATAGGATTGGCTATTATTCAAATTAATATCAACGGTTGCGTCAACGTCAGTACCAGAAGTAGGTGCATCGTAGTTAAAGTTTATATCTCCGTTAATCTTTACTGTACCATTGCCAGCTTTATTTATTATAGTAGTAGCATCACCACGAGTACTAATAGCCGTACCTGCATTAATGGTTAAATTATTATTTACAATAACTTTAGAAGAAGAGTAAGCTACAATACCGATATTAGAATATTCTCCAGAGCCATCTGGTTTAGTATTACCTGAAGTTACATCAATAACTGTGTTTTTTGCATCAATAGTAATAGTAGACGGATTATTTATATCTCCAGTATTATTTTGAGCCCAAATACCCACAGCCAAACCATTATCAGAATGAGCTTTAATCTGTAAATCATCACCCTTAATCTTTACTAAAGAAGGTTTTGCATAAATGCCATTATTTTTATCAGGATCATTTACACTACGAATTACTTCTACACCAGTAGCATAACCTAATTTACTAGTAGCACTAATAACAATACTCTTAGTATCTTCATTACCTATATTAACTTTACCGCCATCAGTAAAAGACACGAGTGCGTTACCTTTAAATTTGGTTACAGCACAAGCACTTACACCAGTTGCATCATTTGTATTGCTAACACCTATGCTTATATCTGAACCCAAAACGTTAACAGTTGCATTATTAAAAGCGGCAATACCATAATTTTTATTAGTTAATATTGCTCCAGTATGTTTAATTACACTTCCATCCTCACTATTAGAAACTTCTGCATTTAATGCAAGTCCTGTTTGTTCCAAAGATGAATCCTGCCATTTACCATCAACGTTCTCATAAACAGCTGCCATTGCGCTGCCAGTAATTACAAACACCATTAAAGCGCCGAGAGCAAAGCTTCTCTTCATCATTTTCTTTTTCATACTCTCCCAACCTTTCATAAAAAGTTTAAATTGACCCAACAGATGACAAGGCACATCTGCATTGTATATTATTAGCGACAGTCGTCGCCAGCAATATATTTACGCAACCATAACTATGAGCGCAAACTCAATCATTAGCTTATAGGTCATTTTATTTCGTATTTACTAAAGCATTTAGCAAATTTACACATATTTATGATTCTGCCTAAAGTATAGCACTGAGCCCACACCCAGTCAAGCAGATATACATTGAGTGCATTTGCTTAACAGCGTTGCTACAGCAACACT
>USBG01000027.1 GCA_900552855.1 uncultured Phascolarctobacterium sp.
GCCAGCCATTGCCACGGTTTTTTCTCGCTCAGCAATCAAAGTATTGCCTGCTTCAATAACAATTCCCTTTGCTCCGGCATAAATCATGGACTCCATTGTTTTAGGACCAAAGCCAGGAATATCAAAGCGTTGATCCTGAGAAGGCTTGGCTGCCTTGCAAACAATAACGTCTCCCTTACCTAAGTAGCCGCCACGTAAAATGCAGGCATCTGTACCCTCAATAGCTTCAACTGCCATAACTGCACGATTTTTTACAACTACAGTCTGACCAATATCAAGTCCGCCAATGGCCTTAGCCATTGCAAAGCCAAACTCCATATCAGCTAATTCTTCAGCAGTTGGCTTACGCTTAGTCAAAACACCAGGTTCAGGCAATAAAGGCTTAATCAGAATAGTCTGATCCATAACCTCCATACCCTCACTCTCCAGCTCCTTAACAATCGCAAGCATTATAGTATCATCCTTGCGGTCAGGAACACTGGCTAGTATTTTAATAGCACGCAAATCCGGTACAATAGCTCCAGCCTTATATAGCACCTCTTTAGTAACCTTACCAATCATGGTAACCTTCGTTACATGGTGTTTTTTCAGAGTAGAGATGATTTTACCGATTTTGCCAATATTAATATCATAGTAATGGTCAACAGAACTAGCCAGCTCAGGGTCAATATCTGGAACTAGCCCAACAGCTACTACCTCATAGCCAAGGCTTTTAGCAGAGCGTGCTACCTCAACTGGCAAATGACCAATACCGGAAAGAACTCCTAAGACTTCCATAAATTAACCTCTGCGAGTACGAATAATACCGCGCTCTACATTACGCAGGAAACGCAGTAAATGCTCTACAGGCTCACAGCTGTTCAGCTCTGCTTCCATAGAGGAAATAGCCTCCTGTAAAGGTAAACCACTACGATACAGAATACGGAACGCTTTCTTCAGCTCACTTCTGTCCTCTGCCAGCATACCTGCACGAGCCAGACCAACACTGTTTAAACCAGAAACAACAGCCGGATCACCAGCTACGATCATAAACGGAGGCACATCCTGGGTAACACGAGCCATACCACCAATCATAGCGTTACGACCAATCTTACAAAATTGGTGCACAGCAGACAGGCCACCAATTACTGCACGGTCCTCAACAATAACATGACCAGCCAAAGTAGCAACATTGGACATAATAACATTATTGCCAACAGTACAGTTATGAGCAACGTGAGTGTAGGCCATCATTAGAATATTGTTGCCAATACGGGTTTCCGCACCATCGCCACAGCCTCTGTTAACAGTACAGCATTCACGGAAGGTACCATTATCACCAATAAAGGTATAAGATTTTTCACCAACAAATTTTAAATCCTGCGGGTCACCACCAATGGAGCAGCCAGGATAAAAACGGCAATTTTTACCAATAGTAGTATATCTGTGAATTACTGAATGAGCACCAATAACACAGCCATCACCAATAACAGTTTCCTCATCAATTACAGCATATGGTCCAATAGAAACATTTTTACCTATTTTTGCATCAGGATGCACAATAGCAGTTTTATGAATATCACAAGTAGGCATTACAACCGAACACATTATCTTCACTCCCCAAAAAATTCTCCAAAATTAATCATTCGATTAAACATATATTATATAGTCAGCCATATCACGTTTTTTTTGCTCGTGAAAATCTTCCATTTTGGGGAATTAACCTAAATTTAAGCTGATTAGCTTTATTTTTCTGCTAATTTCAACTAATTATATTACTTTTGCAAAAAATTATGCGTCCTTAGGATCCATAATAGCAAAGGTGCAGTCACATTCACAAGCAATCTTGCCATCAACCTTGCCTTCACAGTGGATCATACCCATGCTGCCGCGCATAATCTTAACAACCTCTGCAGTAGTTACAACCTGATCGCCAGGAACAACCTGCTTACGGAAACGAACGTTATCAATTTTTGCAAATACAGCAATCTTACCGCGGTTTTCTTCAGGATACAGCATTGCTACACCGCCAACCTGAGCCATAGCTTCAATCAGCAGTACGCCAGGCATAATGGGCTCATTGGGGAAATGACCCAAAAATTGCATTTCGTTAGCAGTAATATTTTTAATGCCTACTGCACGCTTCATAGGTTCAACCTCTAAAATGCGGTCTACTAACAGCATAGGATAACGGTGGGGAAGAATTTTCTTAATCTCATTAATATCTAAAACGGTCATCTGCTACTCCTCCTTAGCTCTATACGCTTGAATTTGCTTTGCGATTTGTGAATTAAAGGCATGTCCTGTCTTAACGGCAATAACATGTGCCTTAATAGGTCCTAAAAGATACAGGTCGCCAATGGCATCAAGAATTTTATGACGAATCAGCTCATCATCAAAGCGTTGCTCGGATAAAACCTTATCCTTATCGAAAACAACAACATTTTCTAAGCTTCCGCCTAATCCCAAGCCCAGCTTTCTGAGCATTTCTAGCTCTTCAGTAAAGGCAACTGTTCTTGCAGCCATAATTTCCTTTTTAAAGCTTTCCTTATCCAACAATATATCAAAATATTGAGTACCAAGCATAGGATGCTTGTTGATGGATGTAAAGGAAACTCTATATCCATCATAGGGCAAAACAGTAATATAACGATCATTGTCATATACGGAAAATGCCTTATCGATTGCATAAACCTTACGTTCAGCCTCTTGAGCTACAATTCCAGCCTCTTCAAGTAGTTCACAAAAAACCTTAGCACTACCATCAGTAACAGGAGGCTCAGGAGAGGACATTTCAATGATAATATTATCAATTTCCATCATGGACATAGCAGCCATAAGATGCTCAACAGTAAATACCTCTGCTCCGTTTTCGCTCAAGGTAGTTGCCTTTACAGTAGAGCTTACATTTTCTGCCAAAGCTCTAATAGTTGGGCAACCGGGCAAATCAGTACGCGCAAACACTATACCGGTATTTTCGGCTGCAGGCTTAAAGGTCATCACAACCTCTTTACCAGAATGCAGACCAATACCAGAATATGACAATTCCTTGCCTATAGTATGCTGATATGCTTTTTCAGTCATATTCTTCCTCCTGACATTATTTTTTCTTGCCAAATCTCTCACGTCCATCCTTCCAGCGGTCATGTACCCAGAACCACATTTCCGGATGAGCGATAATTTCATGCTCTAAAATTAAAACTAATTCTCTAGTTACCTGATATAAATCCTGCTCTCTATCTTTTGTTTTAGGGGTGTATAGAGGCGGATAAATTTTTGCTGTACAGGTACCATCATCATTATTATGCATAAAAATAGGTAAGATAGGAGAACCATGCAAGCGAGACAATGCAGCTACACCCATAGGAACGATGGAATCCTTTCCAAACAAGTCTATTCTTACGCCATCATCATTCGTATCTTGGTCGTACAAAATACCTAAAAGATGCTTTTCCTTCAGCATTCTGCTAATAGACAATAAGCCCTCTTTACCACGATTATAAGCTACCTTCTGGCCAACCATCTGACGATACTCATTAATGAATTTATCCATGTGGCTATTATTCTGTTTACGGGTAATAGATAACATTGGATAACCATGAAGTGCTACAGTGGCACCTAAAAGCTCCCAGTTACCATAATGACCAGTTGCCATAATAACGCCTTTATGCTGCTTGTATGCAGCATCTAAATATTCAAGTCCTTCAACCTTTACCAGTTGATTGATATTATCCGGATTAAGCAGAGGAAAACGCATTACCTCTACAACCATACGACCAAATCGACGCAAGCTTTCCTCCGCAATCTGTGCAGCACGTTCATCACTTACGCCAAGGCATTCCTTAACATTAGTACAAGCCATCTGCATACGCCATTTAGGTACTGCTGCAACTGCAACACTTCCTAAAAATGCCGCAAATCCTTTGCGGATAAATCCCGGAGCAATACATAAAAGCTTGCTGAACAGCTTCACGATATAGTAGCTTAGCACAGCTTCACATCCTTACTCTTAAGATAGGTCCCACAAACGATGCCCTTATAACGCAGCGCTCATAGCACCAAAGCAATTATTTTTCTTCTTGTAATTTTTTAATCTCTTTTTCCAATTCCTTCATGCGCTTCAGCATATCGCCAACCTTACGCAGATTTGCTTCCTGACGCAGCCAATCCTTAAAGGGCATAGCAGGGAAGCCCGCCATTTTAGAATTGGAAGGAACATCATTGGTAATGCCGGTTCTGCCACCAAAGAGACAATTATCGCCAATGGTAATATGTCCAACGGTGCCAGCCTGACCAGCAAAGGTTACATTGTTACCTACAGTTACGCTGCCAGAAATACCAACATGAGCTACAATCAGGCAGTTTTCGCCGATAACGTCGTTATGGCCCAGATGTACCAAGTTATCAATCTTAGTACCCTTGCGCACAATAGTACTATCAACAGTTGCTCTATCAATGCAGGTATTGTTACCAATTTCAACATCGTCTTCAAGAACTACATTACCAGTTTGCAGAACCTTGCTGTGCTTGCCATTTTGAGTAATATAGCCAAAGCCATCGCCACCAATAACAGCACCAGCCTGCAAAATTACACGGTCCCCAAGTACACAGTCCTCACGAACAGTAACATTGGGATACAGGATGCAATCCTTGCCAATTTTTACGCGTTTACCAACATAAGCATGAGGATAAATGATAGAACCATCACCAATCTCAGCACCAGCTTCAATTACAGCAAAGGGCTCAATAGCAACATTATTACCAATCTTAGCCTCCGGGGAAACAAAAGCCAGCTTGCTAATTACACGTTCAACCTCTTCAGGAGCTCTGAACAGCTCCAATAATGCAGCAAAAGCAGCTCGAGGATTTTCTACACGAATAACAGGGCGACCATCAAGCTCAGGGTCAGCATTACTTAACACCATAACACCAGCCTTGCTCAGGTGACAGTGCTCTACATGGGGCGGAACAGCAAAGGAAATATCCTGAGGGCCTGCTTCTACCAGTCCATTAACACCGATAATCTTCAGCTCAGGATTGTCATTTTCTACAGTTCCATGTAAAAATTCTGCTAACTCTTGTACACTCTTCTCCATTTTCTACCTCCCAAAAAACAGCTGAAGCGGACGGACGTTGCCGCCCGCTTCGGGTGATGCTTATTTCATTTTATCAATAACTTCTTTAGTTACATCAGTACCGCCTTGAGCAACTGCACCCTTATTCAGAATAGCACCAAGCTTTTTCTCTTGAGCAACCTGATTAGTAGCAGCATCAAAGCTTGCCTTCAGCTTATTTTGAGCCTCGCTTTGGATTAATTGAGCCTTAGCAGAGTAATCCTCGTATACCTTTTGCAGCTCTTCGCCACTTTTACCCTCTAAATCCTTTTTCATTTGCACTTCTAAATCAGCCTTTTGCTTTTCGAAGTCTTCACTAATGGTTTTTACAATGGGAGCCTCTTCATAAACCTTTTTTGTATCAACAATACCAAAATCAGCATTACGTCCGCCACAGCCAAAGGTCAGCATGGAAGCAGCAATCATTAAGCCTGCAACTAATTTTTTCATATTTTTCTACCTCACTTATTTCTTTATATCGTGTTCCTTCTTAAGCTGGCCTACTACATCTGCAGTTATGTCAGCAGCCTTCAAATTCACCTTAACATCCTTGAAAATTACAGTATATCCACGCTCATGTGCAAGCTTAGTAGATATACTTACAATATCCTTATTTATTTGCTTTTCAAGCTCATCAACACTAATACGTTGCTTGTCTATTTCTTTATCCATAATAGCCAAAGCTCTTTGCAATGCATCAGGAGCCTTTTTAAGCTTTTCCTCTTGCTCGGCAGCAGAACCTGCCAATTTATTATTTATATCAGCCTGTTGCTGCTCTGCATAAGCAGCCATTCTTTTTTGCATAGCTTCAATATGAGGCTTCATCGCAGTCTCGATATAAGCATTCCTTTCAGCCATAAGCTTAGCCAGCTCACTTTCACGAGCTTCCTTTACTCTCACTAACTGCAAATGAATTTGCTCTCGCAGCTCTGGTTTAAGCTTAACCGACTCCAGCTGTACGCGAAGATTAAAAAGCTCTAGCTGATATGTCTCTTCTACTGCCTTTTTACGATAAGCAATTAGCTTATCAGCCTCTGCTTCAACCTTTGCAGCAAGCTTTTGCAATCTAACATTTTCGTTAGCCTGCATTTCTACCATACGAGTATTAAAGTCTGCGGAAAGATAGCTGCGCTTACTATTCGTAGTCAGCTGACGCAGCTTATCTAAGCTCCTCAGCTGCTCTAAAGCTACACGCTCCTGCTGCTTGCGACGCTGCAGCAGATCCTCTAGAATAATCTTTTTCTTTTCTAAGCGATGCTGCTCAGGATGCGCCTTAAAAGCCTCGTCGTAATTAATAACGGCAACCTGCTCCTGTTTTACTTGGTTGGGAGTGCCACAGGCAGAAACAAGCAGTGCGGCTAAAATAGCCACGCCTAAAACAACCAATGATTTCCTGCTCATAAAATCCTCCCTTGAACAGCAAATGAGGCCCTAAAAGGGCCTCGGCTTAACAGCTATTATTTACCGCTTTGCAGAGCCTTAGCTACCTCATCAGTAATGTCCACGCCGCCAAAAACAACAGCATTCTTTTCAACAACTACGGACAGTCCTTTTTTGTCAGCTATCTTTTGAATTTGAGCCTCAATATTTTTCATAACAGGCTCCATCAGCTCTTTTTGCTTATTCTCCAGACGCTCCTGGGTTTGAGTGTAATAACGTTGTTTTTCAACATCATTCATAGATTTTGTTTTTTCGTCAAAATCCTTTTGTGCAGTGGCAATTTCTTCCTGCATTGCAGACTGAGCCTTAGCCATATCAGGACTTTGAGCTACCAGCATTTGATAATTTACAACGCCAATTGCAGATTCATGAGAAGCTGCAGACGCAACTCTACCAAAACCACTCTGTGTTAAAGAAAGTGCAAAACAACCCAAAACGAAAATCGCTGCAACAAAGAGAGAAACTAATTTTACATTTTTAGGATTACGCAATTGCTGCATCATAATTAAACCCCTACCTTCTAATATTTATATTTGATTACAATTATATATTTTATTATATCAGTCTATTCTAATTCTTTCAAGGGAATTACTCATTTACTTGAAAAGCTCTTGCTTTGCTGACTAATATTGCTAAAAAAGCTGTAATTTTAGAGATTACCAATTACTCTCAAATATAGCTCATCATCACCATAAACGCCCTCTAAGCCCAAAAATTCATGAATTCTATAGCGTACCCCAAATTCATTACGGTTTTCTTTAGAGTAATATTCACTGCGAAGACGCCATTTAGGACTGAGCTCATATTCTAGCTTATAATTATTATCTCCCTTAGGCATAATATGCTGATAGGTCCAGCTGCTTTTTCCCAAATAATGGGTGTAACCTAAGCCAAAACGCCAATCAACGTTATCTAGATAAACCCTGCCCTCACCAAAAAGCTCTCCACTATTGGAAATAAATTTACCTATGTGGGCAGTTCCAGAAAGGTTTTCCTTCTCTCGACCTACATCACCATATCCTTCAAACCAGATTTTATAATTTTTAGAATCCAGCATAATGCTGATTCCCATCTCTGATGCAGGATTTATAGTGACAATAGGAATGAGATTATATTGCTTTACAATAGCCTCTGATGCCAGCTTTTCAGCAAGCTGCTCCTCTATCTCTCTTCGATGTTTAGCAACATAAGCCACAGGCAGCCCTCGAAGCTTATTACACTCTGCCTGATACTCATATTTTAAATCCATCAAAAGAATATTAGGAATATCCTCACTACGCAGTTCATAAGCAATTTCAGTAACCAGCTGTCCAACAGGATAAATAATTACTTGGACTAAAGTATTATTGCCCTCCTGAACAACATCTACAGCTGCTTTAAATTCAGGAAGCGTTTGCTCAACCTGATTGCGTACAAGCTTACGCAACACTCCTCCTGCCCAGCTTCCTGCATCATAGGAGGCACCATTAATAGTATCGTACAGCTCCTTACGCAGTGCAGGAACTCTTTTCTCTAATAGCTTAGCTGTCTTAGGTTCAACGCCAGAAAATTGCAGGTCAATAATCGGAGAAGTTATAACACCACTCCACGCTTTAGCATGCATGGTAATGGACATTGAACTGCCTAAATTGCAATCAACACGCTCCAGCTCATAGCCTGTAAATACTCTGTCACCTATCTCCGTAAGCAGACGAACATAATCATCCTGGGCTGCAGCAACGTATTCTATATCCTTTTCAAGAAATAGCTGATCTGCAACGACCTGCATACTAGCACTCATCTTGTCCAACAAGATTTGGCTAGTGCCGCCATTGACATCAACTACTTGAACATTAACATTTGTAATTGGTGCACAAAAAGCTTGCTGCAATGGCAACAGGCTTGTCATTGCAGCAAACAGAAACACTTTATTAAGCTTCATTTAAAAACTCCGCTGTTTTTAGAACTGACCACCAAAGCTGAAGTGGAACTTGCCTCCATCTTCACCATAGCCATAGTCTAGCTTAACAGGACCCAGAGGAGAGTTAATGCGCAGGCCTACACCATAGCTGTTTTTAATCAGGCCCAGATCAAATTCATCCTCATGACGCTTATCCCAAGCATAGCCGTTATCAGTAAACAGTACACCTTGAACACGTTTAACAATGGGGAAACGATATTCTAAGGTTGCTTTCAGCATGCTATTGCCACGGAATTGGTCATCCTCATAGCCACGCAGGGTATCACTACCACCCATTGCAAAGCGTTGGCTCAAGGGCATATCACCATTAGCATAGCCAGCACCCAGGTTTAGCGCCCAAACGTTTTCGCCGCCGGCACGATAGTAGTAGCGGTAATCAGTGGACAGCTTAACGAAGTCAAAGTCACCGCCTAATGCGCCACCCCACTCCAAGCTGTAGCTCATGCGCTTACCTTCATGGGGATCATAAATGTTATCGCGGGAATCATAAATAGTGCCAAAGGTTACGCTGCGGGTAACACCAAAGTTTTCTGCACGACGCTCTGCGGCAGTTTGGGGCATCCAATCCTCATAATACGGACTATCTTGATCATCTTTGTCACCAGGCTTATGGAATTGATCTTCATAATATTGATTCTTATCATTTTCGTAACCGTCAGCTTCACCCTCGTATTTATCATCACGATTTTTCAGAGTTACGTAATAGGTTACAAACTCGTTTTCAGTTTTGCGGCTTAAGGTCAGCTCTTGACCAGTACGACGTTTGTCATAGCGTGCGATTTCCTCAGCATCAATATTATAGTCTGCATATTCGTTAGTGATATCATACAGGTTTAATGTTGCAGAGGTTTCTTTATCATCAAGCCACGGACGAGTATAGGTGAAGTCATAGTTCTTATTATCCTCACCGCCAAATTCCCAGGTAATATTAATCTTATCGCCAGTACCGCGGAAGTTTTTATCACCTAAAGAAATCATACCAACAAAGCCATCAGCACTGCTGTAGCCAGCACCAATACCAAAGGTACCGGTATTCATTTCAACTACAGAGATTTCTACTTCAACAGAATTAGGCTCACGACCAGGATTCAGCTTAACGTTAACGTCTTCAAAATAACCCAGATTATATACGCGCTGCATACTACGGCGTGCATCCTTAGCATTAAAGGGTTCGCCAACCTTTAAACGCATTTCACGAGTAATAACATAGTCTTTAGTTTTTACATTACCCTTAACCTTAAAGCCCTCTACCAGACCTTCGTTAACTGTAATTTTTAAAGTACCATCCTGCTCCATATGCACATCAGTTACACGAGCCAGAATATAGCCTTGAGCGCGATATTCCTCCTCTAGCTTTTGCACACATTTATTTACTTGCTTAATATTGACAATCTTGCCCTCTTCTAAGTCGAATAAGCTATTAACCTTATCTTTTTTCAGAACGGTATTGCCTTCAACGTTAACCTCTTTATAAACAGGATTTTCTAAAACATGGTATGTAACCTGAACACCCTCGGGTACAAGGGTAAACTCTGGACGTAAGTCATAGAACCAACCCAACGCATAAATAGAGTTTAAATCCTCGGTAAGTCCAGCTTCTGTAAATTCCATGCCAGGCTTAGTTTTAAGTGCAGCAAGAATCTCTGCCTCCGGAACTGTAGTATTACCAGTAACCAGCTGCTTTGTAATAGTCCTACCAATGAAAGGAGTCAGGCTTGCTTTTGCCTTTTTTTGAGCCTCCTCTACAGATTCAGATTGTTTGGCAACATTTTCACCCTGTTCTGCAACAGGTGTAGTTTTCTCTGCAATAGGTGCACTCTGCTTTTCAGCAGCAGGAGCCTCAGTTGCTACATGCTTAGCTAAAACAGCTGCCTCAGGAGCCTCCTCTGCAAATGCAGGTACAGCACACATCATAGCTGTAAGACCAATTGCCATTTGTCGCCACAAAATACGTTTTTCCATCATGTTCCTCCAATGATTTATTTTGAGCTGCTTAATTCTACTCTAGCTGATTGCACTAATTTTCGCATACCAGCCTTAGATATATGTACCTCCTGTGAAGGAGAAGAAACCGCTTCATTATGAACATCAGCAGGCACCTCCACCTGCTTCTCCACTACAGTATTTTCTACAATTACGGGAGCCTGTT
Source organism: uncultured Phascolarctobacterium sp. (assembly GCA_900552855.1). Taxonomy (GTDB): domain Bacteria; phylum Bacillota; class Negativicutes; order Acidaminococcales; family Acidaminococcaceae; genus Phascolarctobacterium_A. Next base: position 10,643 of record USBG01000027.1, read on the forward strand.
CCTTAATTACAGGAGAAGCTGTTGCAGGAGCTGATACATAACCATCCCTAGCATAGAACCAACCACCTAAACCAGCCAACGCAAGCATTAGTGCTGCGCAGCAGGCCAAAAGCTGCCTGTTCCAATTCCAGGGAACATCTTTTTTACGTCGCAAGTTTTTAAATTCTGCTTCGGCTAGCATAAGGTCCAGCTCGCCGCGCATCTCTTTATTATCTAAAAAGCTTTGCTCCGCATTGTCCAAACTGCTTTTAATATAGCGAATCCGCTGATACAAAGAACCGTTTGACTTTGCCATGCTAAAACTCCTTTCCCCGAATCATACTTCAAAAATTAAATAGCTATAGGATGTATAATCAAAAAATATCTATAAAATTCTCCTGCCAAATTCGGGGGTTAAAGCAAATTATAGTCTATTTTCATAAATTTACTCTTATTTTCTATCATTTTCAACTATTTAACTATACGTGTCTATTCTTTATTAAAATCATGTACAAACCTAGACAACATACCACGAATACGCCTTACTCCCTGCTTCTGCAGTCTGTAAACATGACCAAGACTAACATTAATCTTATCGGCCATAGCTTGAGCAGTATTATCCTCTATGTACATTCCTTTAAGTACCTGCTGCTCCTTTTGTGGTAAGCGCTCTAAGGCTTGATTAACCTTTTCTAACAGTACCTGCTTTTCTACAAGCTCTGTTGGTGATTCCATAGGGGAAGCAAGCGCCTCACTAAGTGTAAAGCCATCAGAAAGCTCACTTTCCAAATAAAGCATACCCCTGTCACTATTCTCTCTCAAATAGTCTAGCATAGTTCCACGTATACGATAGGTGGCAAACAGGCTGAACCCTACCTTTCGCTTATAGTCATAGTTTTCAGCTGCCTCTAAAAGCCCAACCATTCCCTCCTGAATCAGCTCCATTGTTTCTGCTTCAGGTAGCTTAAAGCTTGTAGCAATTTTAAATACCAACGGCTGATAAGCTGTCATAAGCTTACGATGAGCATCTAAATCTCCCTGCTCTGCCTGTACCCACAGGTCGTACTCCTCCTGCGGCTGCAAAAGCGGTGTCTTTAAAAGCTCCTCTAAATAACGTTGCAGCATCTGTTCACCTCCTCTCTTTTAAAATGTTACCTTATACTCCAAGCCATACCAATCGTCAGCTTCCTTATCAAGTCCATAGCTGCGGGTATAGCTCAGGCTTAAATGTCTGCTAATATCGTACTGCCCAAAAACGCTTCTGTCAATACCGTCAAAGCTAGTAGTGTAGCCTATTAAGAATTTATTGGTCAAATATTTACTTACTAAAACATTGTATTGGTTGCGTTCCTCATCTGTCAGCTCGCGGTTCTTATCATCAAGTCCTTCAAAGCCGATACCAGCACGAACCTTACCAGTATAAACACGGAACTGGTCAAGACCAAGTGTCTGCTTAATAAGCATTTCTACGTCACCCAGTACAGTCATCTGCAATCCAGCTGTCATCAGATTATTTATGTCCTCACCTGTTACAGAATTGCCGCCATCAGCATTATCACGCTGCAGGGTAAGCATTCTGATAATGGTATTACTCGGCAGCGGAGGATTACTTGTCAGCTGTAAATCCATTGTTTCTAACGGACCATTAATACGCATGGAGATATTGTAGCGACTAAAGCGTGCTGTACTTTCCAGGTTTACATTGGGCAGGAAGGTACCTACATCCACCCAAACCAAGGATGCCTTTTCTAGCTTAAAGTTGGTACGCAAATAAGTTACGGTTCCCTTTTCAGCCTTAATAATGCCATCCACAACGGGGAATAAAGTACTACCCTTAGCATGTACACGACCGCTCAGCCAGATATCATACAAATAACTATTTTGCATATGAATCTTAGGACCAAGCTCTACTACTACATCAAGGCCAAAATTACTGCTACCCTCTCCCAGCTCAGGAATAGTAGGCATATTAATCAAGACATCATCTAACCGCAGATTGCCCTTAATCAAGGGACGTAATCTTTCAGGCGGTTCATCATTATCTCCCTGATTAGCATAATCCTTATACCGTTGAGGAATAAAATTCATTTCACCATTTAGCCTACCACTAAAGATAGTTGATTCTACCTCTGCATCTTCGGCAAGAATCTTCAGGCTATATGCTTCAGCAGCATCAGTGTTAAGAGCATAGCTGCCTGTTGCTGATACCTTGCCATCACCAAGCTTGGTAGAAATATCATTGATGCGTATACTATTCCCTTCAAAGTCAATATCCACATGAATGTTTTCCATAACAGTATCAATATTTTTAAGCTTAATACTGCCATTATCTAGCTTTATCTTGCCATAAAGTAACGGCTGCTCCAAGGTTCCCGCAAGAGTAATTTTACCCTTGGTATCACCAATACCCCATTCCACCATTGGTGTCATAGCTGGCAGCATACCCAAACGAGCCTCATCCATATCAATTTCAATCTTCATTTCAGCATTAGGATTGCGACGCTCTTCCTTCAAGCGGAATAAATCCACAGGAATATCACCCTCAGCCTTCAAACTGTAAATATCCTTAGATGCAATGAACTGACTTAAATGGATATTATCATTATTTAGCTCTACCATGGCAATAACCTTATCCACGCCTACACCTGATACAGCGCCATTAATAATCTCCAATGAGCCAACACCCATCGGCTTATCAAAGCTACCACCTATCTGGATTAATAAATCAGCCTCACCTGTAATTTCTGGTGGATCCTTCATAACTGCAGTTACTATTGCCGGATTTGCCTTAAAAGCACCTATCTCCAAACCATATTGCTCATTTGCAAAATCAACCTTACCACCAACAGCAATAATGCCCTTGTCAGTAATATTTTCCTTTTCCTGCAGCTTAACGTCATCAAAATACAGAACACCCTTCTGCAAACGTCCATTAAAGTTCATCTTATGATAAGGAAGCTTATGAACTGTTACATTATCAGCAACAACATCAATATTGACGCCGCTACCCTTGCCCTTGGGATTAATATCAAGCTTACCCTGCATTTGGCCGTTAATATCATATTCCTGACGACACATACGCAGAAGGCCACCAATATCGCCCCACATAGTTGCTACCTCACCCTTCATATACTTAGCAGGAAGATTGAGGTTAATATCTGCACTGTAAATACCATATTCAACTTCATTATCCTTATATGGCTGCTTAAAGGTAACATTAAGCTTGTTCATATCCTGACCATTACTATCCAGTCGTCCCTTAAGCTCAGTAATGGCTTCGCCATTAATAGTAAAGTAATCACTATCAATGTCACCACGGAAGAACGGCTTTGTAAGAGTACCACCAAGCTGACCACGAGCATTTACAAAGCCTGTAAGCGCCACGTCATCTGTATCTATAGGCAGATGAGCAAGGTCAATATTTCTAGCATCCATGGTAAAATCAAGCTTTCTGTCTGCTGACATACTGCCATCAAGAGTAACCTCAGCATAAAGTGCATTAATCACAAAATCTCTAAGATTTAGAGAATTATTTACAAAGCTATAGCGTCCAGCAACACTGCTATAAAGTTGCTCCATTGCACTACCATCTGTAGCAAGAACCTCGCCATAAATGGAGGGACTAGATGGTGTACCATTTATTTGAACAATATTATTGAGATTACCTGTTACAGAAATACCGGGCGCTACAATATCCATAATAGGCTCTATTCTTACGCCATGAGTTTCTACAGCAACATCGAATATAGGTTCCTTGTTCTGTAAATTAATACTGCCATCAATTAGATGATAGCCCTGCTCCATATTAGCCTTAAAGCCACTAATTCCAAGGACATTTTGCTTCAAGCTAATTCTACCATGAGCTTCCTTAACATGCTGCTCCATAAAGTGCATCTCACTAAGCTGCACCATTCCGTCGAATTCTGGCGCATAAATGCTACCGCTAAGCTCAAAACCAGTTGAGCAAAGTCCACTACCACCTTTTTCACTAATCATTGCCAGAACAGGGTCAATAGGAAACTCTGCCATACGACCTTTTATAGCCAAAGCACCATCCTTACCAATAGTACCGTTGGCAGCAAGAGTTCCAGCACCTGAAAAAGCACTAAAATGCTTAATATTTAAGCCGTTGCTATCAAAGCTACCATCAAGGGCCATTTTGCTTATTCTCACATCATGCCAGCTTAAATCAAAGGTGTCAGCAGCAGCCTCTAGCTTAACGTCGTCACCATCAACCACAGCCTTTACAGCTATGCTGCCATTTGCTCTAGCTGCCTCACCTGACATTAGCTCGTAGCTTACATTATCAAAGCTTACATCTGCAGCTAAAGTCTTCTCATCTAACAAATATGAGCCATTAGCAGCAATGCGACCACCACCAAAATCAAAGGCAACATTTTGCAGCTGCAATTCTTTGGTAGTCAAAGCAATTGGCAAGCTAAGATTATCTACACGCCAACCTGCATAAGCAAGCTTTTCTGCAGTCACAAGTGCAGTACCTGTAGGCTTGTCTAAATTTTTAACATCAACCTCACCAGTTATGTGCATTCGCTCATCATTAAAGCCTGCATCCATTGATGCGATAGTAATTACACTTTCAGCAGCTTTAACGCTACCGTCAACAAATACATCATAATTATTACCATTCAGCTCAATATTACCTCTAATATTAGCTAATTGAGCCTCGCCAGAGTAAAGCGGACCATCGCCCTTATTATCATAAAGCAGACGCAGCTTATTTACAGCACCATCAATATTATCAAGCTGCGCATATTCTTTCACTAAAGAGCCATATGGAGCTAAACTAAAATGCTTCGCCGTTAAGGAAAGCTTACCTTTTCCCTCCATTGTTGTTAAACCCTTTAATTTAAGAATATCTTTACCTGCAGCCACATCAATATCAATAGCAAAATCAGGATTGGCATGTCCGCTCAGACTACCATTAACACCAAAATCCCAATTTCCTTCAGGCATATTAATCTTTAATGTACCTTTTTTTACCCTTAATAGACCATAAAAAGGCGTTTCATCAGAGTCAGATGGCTTCAACAGATTTTGCATATTCCATTGCTTTTCATCATTCATTGTAAGATAAATAATAGGCTTATCTAAATCGATACAGCTTATTACAGCCATGGGATTGCTAACTGCACGCCAAGGCTCTATTTTAACAATAGTATGAGGCAGCTGAGCAATTTTGCCATTGTTACTATCAGTTACTGCAATATCCTCCAGCTCGACAGTAAGACCACCATTCCAATTAATCTTACCAATCTTCACCTGGCCATTAATATACCCCTGTGCCTGCTCTTCAATCAAGGGTAATTGTTTACGTATATAATCCGGAGCTAAAGTATTTACTAAAAACATGTAGCCAACCGTTAATATTATTATGATTAGTCCTAAAAAATGAAAATATCTTTTCATAAGCTCCACCATCAAAGAATACTTAAAAATATATTAACAAAAACACTTCGACTTATATTCTTTCGACAAAAAGCAAAAACTTCCTTTTAATTATGACTAATTCACAAATTTATTACAAAGATAGTATGTTTACCGGTTCGAATACAAGAAAAGCTGTGCCAGCAAAGCTGACACAGCTCTAGAATGCTTTTTCTTTAAGGCTATGTCACAACAAACAGTTGATAAATAGCCATTTTTATAGGGGAGTATCAGAA
>USBG01000028.1 GCA_900552855.1 uncultured Phascolarctobacterium sp.
GCCTCTTTTTTGCATAAATACAGCAGATTAGCACCTTTACACTAAGGTGATTGTCATACAATATTATGCGTTATTGATATTTTCTAAGAAAAATTAGTTAAATTTATCCTGATAGCGAGAATGATAGGATTTAGATAGACTATTTTTAACGGATAATTATTGATAAATTTTTACATTTTTTTTACATAAATCTGCTTTGGTTTTTACGCGGAAATATTACAATAAGTCTGCATCTTGCATAGTAAAAATAGGGTGTGGTCTAAAAGTGTCCCGCACTATATGAAGAAAAAGTTTACTTTTGTAAAACTGTAGTAAAATGGTAATGGTTACTGGCGAGTTAATTTTAAGTATAAAAATATAAGACTTAATGATGTGGGTTGCTTGCTTTAACATTAAAAAATTTCTAATTTTGCTAAAAGAGACTTGACAAAAGTGATGCTTAGATACTACAATGAATTTGTTCTAATTGTGAAATAGTTGTGACAAAGTCAACCCGGGGGTGACAAAAACGTCCCACCATGATGTCCCGGTATATTGGTCATAGTATTTCATTAAAAGTATTGGAGGTATAACAAGGATGAAATTGAAAAAGATTTTAGCTGCAGGCCTGGTTTCCTTATTTGCTGTTGGCGCTCTGGCTGGCTGTGGTGGCGACAAGAAGGCTGATAAAGCTGGCTCTGGTAAAAAAGTACAAATCGAATACTGGCACGTTGCTGCAGAAAGCTTTGGCGGCGCAACAGTTAAAGAGCTGGTTGCTGATTTCAACAAAACTCACCCGGATATCGAAGTTATTGAAAAATATAACCCTGATATGTACAAAGGCTTGACCCAAAATCTTCAAGCTGCTATGGCTTCTGGCAAGAACCCTGACGTAGTACAAATGGGTTACTCCTTCCTGAACTATGCAGATGAAAACTTCAAATATACTGACCTGAACGAGGCCTTCAAAAACGCTGGCGATGAAAACTTCATGAAGGACAACTTCCTGCCTAACGTTTTAGAGCTGGCTCAAACTGAAAGTGGCAAACAAGTAGGTTTACCCTATTCTGTAAGTGTTCCCGTTCTGTTCTACAATCCTGAAATCTTCAAGCAAGCTGGTCTGGATCCCGAAAATCCGCCTAAAACCTGGAAAGAGGTAACTGAAGCTGCAAAAATTATCAAAGATAAAACTGGTAACACCGGCTTCTTCATGCAAGAATATGCTGATAACTGGACTCAACAGGCTTTGATTGAATCTAATGGCGGTCAAATGCTGAAAAAGGTTGACGGCAAAGTTGTTGCAGCTTTCGATACTCCGGAATCTGCAGAAGCGTACGAAGTAATTGCTAACATGGTTAAAAATGGCACTGGTCTGCATGCTACCAATGAGGAAGGCTTCCAAGCTTATCTGAGTGGTAAACTGGGTATGGTTTGCACCACCATTGGTAAACGTGCTAACTTTGAGAAGAGTGCTAAATTCCCTGTAATGGCAGCACCGTTCCCCGCATTTGAAGGCAAGGAAGTAAAGGTTCCTGCTGGTGGTAACTTCCTGATGGTATTCTCTAAGGATGCTGAAAAGCAAAAGGCTGCTGTTGAGTTCATCAAATATCTGGAATCTCCTGCTGCTCTGGCTAAATGGAGTACTGGTACTGGCTATCTGCCGCCTCGCAAGGGTGTAGCTGAAGATCCTAATGGCTTCAAGAAGCTGGTTGATGAAAACAAAAACATCCAAATGGCTCTGAACATGATGCCTCTGGTTACTAAATGGGCAAGCTTCCCTGGTGCAAATGGTCTGCAAGCTGAACAACTGCTGATTGATGCTCGTGACATCATCCTGGGCGGTCAAAAGAGTGCTGCAGATGCACTGCATGAAACTGCAGAGAAAATTAACAAATTACTCTAATTTGTAGCTCATCAGTCTTTAGGGGCTGAACAATATGTGATTTGCCAATACCCCTGGCGAGCTTTTAGCCAGGGGTATTTTTACTGTAAAAAGCTGTAAGCTGAAAGGAGCGCTTATGCGTAAAAATAATTTAGAGGTTTGCCTCTATCTGCTTCCTGCAGCAGTACTGTTTATAGTGTTCTTTTACTGGCCACTTCTTCAAAATCTCTATTTGAGCTTCTTTTCCTGGAACATGGTTAGTCCCAATATGAAATTTGTTGGTGTGGAGAACTACATTGAAATTCTCACCACTGCAGAGGTTTTAAAGATACTGCTGAACACTGTACTGTTTGTTGGAATTATGCTTATTTTGAACTTTGTTCTGCCATATTTATATTCTTATGTACTCGGCCATTTGGTCCACAAATGGACAGGCTTTTATCGTTCTGCTTTATTTTTGCCGGCAACACTCTCTTTGGCCGTTGCCAGCATCCTTTTCCTGTGGATTTATAACCCGTTGGCAGGTCCTATCAGTATTGTTTTAGATAGTGTTGGTATGGAATCTCCTCGTTGGTTCAAAGAAAATTACTTGGTAATTTTTGCCATCTGTACCATTATTGCCTGGAAGGTATTTGGTTATAATTTAATCGTAATGCTGGCGGCAATGGTTGCAGTACCTAAGGAAATGATTGAAGCTGCTAAGCTGGAGAATGCCTCTAACTGGGTTATTTTCCGTCAAATCATTTTGCCTATGACCTCATCTACAGCGCTGTATGTGTTTACTATAACCGTTGTATTTGGCCTGCAATATGTTCTGGTTCCTGTAAATATGCTTACTCAGGGCGGTCCTGACCAAGGCAGCTCCAACCTTGTGTATATTATTTATCAATATGCATTTACTTTTTTCCAGACAGGACGCGCTGCAGCCTATGCTGTAATTACCATGGTGTGCTATCTTGTCTTCTTAGTGCTGAAGCATAAATATCTGGATAAGAAGGTGTACTATGAAAACTAAGCTTGCAGAATTTAAAAACGAATGGCAATACCACGCCTTATTACTGTTAGCGGTTTTTCTGATGCTGTGGCCCATTATCTTTATGCTGTCCACTTCCTTGAAAACCCTGGACCAGGTATTTGAGGCAACCTTAAACCCTTTGCCGTTTCCACCAACCTTTGATAACTATATCCTTGTATTAGAGGATTTTCCCTTATTTACTTATATCTGGAATACCTTCTTTATTGCTATTGTAGTAACCGTAAGTAAGGCTGCAACTAGTGTTATGGCTGCCTTTGCCTTTGTTTACTATCAATTTAAGGGTAAAGAGGCAATCTTCAACAGCATGCTGCTGACTTTCTTTATTCCTATTACTGTACTGGTTATGCCTAACTATCTGTTGATGGCTAAATTAGGACTGCTGGATACTCCTTATGGCGTAATGCTTCCTGGTCTTGTTGACGGTATGGGTATCTTCCTGATGCGTCAGACTATGCGTGGTATTCCTAAGCCTTTACTTGAAGCTGCTGTATTAGATGGTGCTAAACCACACCAAGTACTGTTTAAGGTTATATTGCCTTTGATTAAGCCTTCTGTACTGGCAATCTCTATTTTGTTCTTTATTAATTCCTGGAATGAATATTTTTGGCCTCTGCTGATTTTACAGGATAAAATGAATCTTACTCTGCCTCTGGCGTTGCAAATGTTTATTAGTGCCGAAGGTGGTAGTGAATGGGGCGTAGCAATGGCTGTTGCAACTCTTACAAGCTTGCCTCCTCTGCTGCTGTATGGCTTCTGTCAAAAATTCATCATCAATACATTTATGCAGGCTGGCGTGAAAGGATAATAAAATGGCAATCGAAAATAGCATTGTTTTTTCTCATGTAGATAAGGCTTATGGAAAAAATGAGCCTGTTGTTAAAGATTTAAATTTGGAAATTAGAAAAGGCGAGCGTCTGATTTTACTTGGTCCCTCTGGCTGTGGTAAAACAACTACTCTGCGTATGATTGCAGGCTTTGAGGAAATCACCAGAGGCGAGCTTTTGATGGATGGCAAGGTTGTTAATAATCTTGCTCCCGGTGAACGTAATATTGCAATGGTATTCCAAAGCTATGCTTTGTTCCCGCATCTGACAGTTTGGGAAAATATTACCTTTGGTCTGCGTCTGCAAAAGCTTCCTGCAGATGAAATCGAAAAGCGTACTCGTATGGCTATGGAAATCCTCCATCTTGAAGGCTATGAAAACAAAAAAACTCACGAGCTGTCCGGTGGTCAAAAGCAGCGTGTTGCTCTTTGCCGTGCTTTGGTTAAGCAGTCTCCGTACTTCCTGCTAGATGAGCCTTTGTCTAATCTGGATGCTAAGCTTCGTCAAAAAGCACGCACCGAGCTTGTTAAAATTCACGAAATGTTTAAGCCTACCATGATTTATGTAACTCATGACCAAATTGAAGCTATGACCGTAGCTCAACGTATTGCAGTTATGTATCAAGGCAAAATCCAACAAATTGATACTCCATACAATATTTATCACAATCCTGCCAATGTATTTGTTGCTACCTTTATCGGCTCTCCTGCAATGAATATCTTGCAAGCTGAGGTTCAGGATGATAAACTTATTGTTGGCAACAGCGTGCTTACTCCGCCTGCTGAAGTTGTTAAGCTTTTGAAGGGCAGAACCAAGGTACAGTTTGGTCTGCGTCCTGAAGCCTGCACTCCTAAGTTTGAAAAACCGATGGTTAGCGGCACTGTTGACTTTATGGAAAACACCGGTAATCTGAAAACTGCCAGCTTAAATCTTGCTACTGGCGAAAGCTTCTATATTCAGGATAGCAATCAGGATGTACCTCTGGATAAAGCAGTTGGCTTTGACTTTGACTGGCAGCATGTGTGCCTCTTTGACAGTGAGACCGGTGTTAATTTAGAGGTTGGTGAATAATTATAATGCAAGTAACTATTAGTGATTTGTTGTTTCCTGGATTTACCAAATTTCAATTACGTAATCTAAATGAAGCCTATGGTATTGAATTTTTCTACGAGTTTGGCAAGGATTATTATTGGAATGAAGAATTAGAGGCATGGGGCAAGCGTAGCTTATCCATCCATGGTCCCTGTGTAGCTATTAATCTGGCTGACCCTACTCATATTGATTATGTACATGTTTTTAATAAAACCTTTGCTTATGCACAAAAATGCGGAGCAGAATTTGTTGTAGTACATACTAATGAGCTGTGGACTGGTGAAAGAAAAGCAATTCAGGAAATGGTAATCAAACGCCTAGAGGATATTATGCTTTTGGCAGCAAAATACGATGTTACAGTAGCCATTGAAAATGTAGGACTGCGTACAAAGAACAGCGTATTGTTTGATTGGCATGAGTTTGTAAAGCTATTTGAGCGTTTCCCGCAGGCTTGTGCATTGCTGGATGTTGGTCATGCTCATGTAAATGGTTGGGATATTCCTAACACAGTTCGTGTATTAGGTGACCGTCTTGTTGCCTGCCATGTTCATGATAATGATGGCAATGGTGATGCTCACTTACCTGTAGGACAAGGTAATGTTGACTGGAACGGCTATTTTGATGCTGTTAAAGAATGTGCTCCCAATGCCGTACAGGTTATGGAATACTGCTGTGGCTTTGCTGATACTGCAGCATTAGAAGCCCATTTAGATGAGCTGAAAAAAGAATATAGCTTATAATGACAATTTTTAACCTGCCTGACCAATCGGTTAGGCAGGTTTTTGTAGTAAAATTTAACTTTATTGCACACTTGAATAATAACAGATTACGCATCTGTGATATTTGCAATCATAATATATGCATAATTTACTTAATAAAATAGTTTATTTATAATTCTATGGCGTATGTGCTTTTTTTCTTTACCTTCATGGCGTATAATAGAAGCTAAGCTGCATATGGTGCAGTATGGAGGACGAATAAATGAAGAAAATATTAACTTCAATTATGTTTTTTATGTATAGCTTGCTTATGGTATTGCCGGTATCTGCAGGTAGCCTTAGTGTAAGTCAGTCTTATATTGATAATTATTTTACAACAATTGCGGCAGCATCCTGCGTAGGCGTATATTTGCCAGACAAATCCAGTGAATTTAGTTATTTGCGTAGCTATGGTTGGGATATTCATCCGCAAGTGGCTACTGATGGCAAGGTGGAAACTAATTTTGCAATTGCGGAAAATTATTTTCCTGAGGTTGGCAAGCGTGTTTTTTTAGTAACCTTTAGAGGTAGTGCCTCTGGTGGAGACTGGAAACAAAATTTTAAAACAAATCAGGTTCGATTTGAAGGAAACACTATTGCCGCTATGGAAGCAGCCGCTAAGATGGATGTTCCTGATAAATATCCGGCGGTACATGCTGGTTTTAATGAATACGTGCTTTCAATGATGAAGAACTCTGTTTTAGATGCTAATGGCAATTTTCGCAGTGTTTTTAAAAAGGCAATGGAAGAACCGGATACATATTTAGTAATTACTGGCCATAGCTTAGGCGGTGCTGCTGCCACTCTTTTAGGAGAGCGATTAGTGAGCCTTGGCATGCCTAAGGACCGCTTTATGGTTATTACCTTTGGTGCTCCTGCGGTGGGTAATGCAGCCTTTGCAGAGCAATATGGAGATAAAATTCGCTTGCTGCGTATTTCTAACCGCAAGGACCCTGTGCCTGGAAGCTTGCAAACATTTTTTGGCGGTTATAAGCAGTTTGGTGAGAAAATCAACTACAGTATGACCTCTAAAATTAGTAATGTGCAGCATGATATGACCATGTACTTTGATTATAGTGTTAATCAGCTTTATAAAAGCCTTGATGCAGAAATTGCAGCAGGTCGTTTACAGCCATTGCCTAAATCTAAAGAAACAGCAGGTGTTCCTAAGGTTGCTTTATGGGTTGCAGCTCCTGAAAAGCTTGACTATGTAGCCTATGTAACAGATATTAAGCGTATGCTGACGGATGAATACAGACGTGTGTTGCCGTCATACGTTGTTCTAGATGAGGAGCTGCGTGTTTCTCCTGGTGATATGGATAATATGGAGATTAAAAGCCGTTTAGCAGGTGCTGATTATATTGTTGTTTGTGGTTTTGATGGTCGTCGCTCCCGTGAACAGAAATTTTGGTATTTAGAGCTGCAGCAAAGTATTTTTACTGCAGATGGAAAAATGCTGAGTATGGCAAGCTTTGGCAAAAAGGTGCAGCCTGGCATTGGCAATATTCAGGCAGCAGGCGAAAACTTTGTTGAGGCAAAGGCGGAGCTACATAAACAGCTACCATTTGTTATTATGCAGCAATCACCTAAAATTCAAGTCAGAGGTTAGGAGTGAACGCTATGAATATGGACGAGTTGGCACTGGAGCTGCAGCAATGTCAGCAATGTAATTTGCGTAAGGATGCTATTGGTACTGTAGGTTGGTTTGGCAATCCTGAAAGTCCCTTGGTACTAGTTGGGGAGGGACCTGGTGGTGTGGAGGATGAGTATGGCTGTCCACTGATTGGTCCGTCCGGACAGCTATTAGATAAGGCCTTGTGGTCTGTAAAGATTACCAGGGATAGGGTGCTGACTACAAATGTTATAAAATGTCGTCCTAAGGGAAATAGAACTCCTGACATAGCAGAGGCTGATTTTTGTGGTAGGCTATGGTTAGAGCGAGAGCTTGCTATTATGCAGCCTAAAGTGGTTGTGGCCTTGGGAAGCGTGGCGCTACATTTTTTAGGCAGTCCTGATATGCGTATAACACGTGATAGAGGGCAGTGGTTTAAGACAGCTCAGGGCTTTGATTGCATCGCAACATATCATCCAGCATATTTACTTCGTTTGTATGGTAAGCAGCAGATTGCAGCTAAATGGGATGTGTTTCATGATTTAGAAAAGGCTCGGGACAGAGCGCTAGAGCTTGCTCCAGGTTATCAATTTATGTCTGAAGAGAAGCCAGATTTATTTAAGCTGTTTCGTAAAAGAGTGTAAAATTTAAAGGCAGGATGTAGGTCCTGCCTTTTTTGTGCTATAATAGGCATGCTGATGTTTTAGGCTTTTTAAGTGAAGCGGTTAAGGCATTGGATTGTCAGCGTATATTTAGATGAGGAAGTGTTATTGTGCAAGCATCTGTTGATGTTAATGTTGATAAAGAGTTTTACTGGAAGCTTTTTAAATCAACCTTTATTATTAGTGCTTTTACTATTGGTGGTGGTTTTGTTATCATTCCACTGTTGAAGGCTAAGTTTGTTGATGAATATGGTTGGCTCGATGATAAGGAAGCTTTAAACCTTGTGGCTATTGCGCAATCTGCACCAGGAGGTGTAGCTGCCAATTAGCATGGGTTATCGTATGGCAGGCTTTAAAGGCTCTATGGTAGCTCTTTTGGCAACTGTATTGCCGCCTCTTTTTACATTAAGTGCCATTTCCTATTGCTATGATTTTTTTGCTGCTAACGAGTATATACAGCTTATATTAAAGGGCATGCAGTGCGGCGCTACTGCAATTATTCTTAATGTGGCATTGGATTTACTTATTAAGGAATGGAAGAAAAAGCTGCTTATTCCTATGCTGATTATTGCAGGAACCTTTATTGCAAATTATTTTTTTGATATTAATTTAATGTACGCAATTTTGGTGGATGCCGTTATTGGCTTCTTTCTGCTGCGTGATAAAAAATATGCGTAAGGAGGCAGAGAAATGATTTATTGGGAGCTTTTTTGGAGCTTTGTTCAGGTTGGTGCCTTCTGCGTAGGTGGTGGCTACGCCTCCATGCCTTTAATTCAGGAGCAGGTAATTGATATTCATGGCTGGCTGACTATGCAGCAGTTTATTGATATTTTTACTATTTCTCAGATGACGCCTGGTCCTATTGGCATTAATGCAGCAACCTTTGTAGGTACTAAGGTTGCCGGTATACCCGGTGCTGTAGCTGCAACGGCGGGATTTGTTTTTCCTTCTGTTATTATAGTGCTGATAATTTCCAAATTATTTTTTAAGTACGGAGATATTGGTCCTATTAGAGGCATTCTGAATGGATTAAGACCAGCTGTAGTAGCCTTGATTTGTTCTGCTAGCATAGGCTTTGTTTTATTGGCGCTGTGGAATACAGAAAGCCTTCCTGCTGATTTTACCAAGGTGGATTTAATTGGCTGTATTGTATTGCCGTTGTCGTTGATAGGTGTACGTATGAAGCTAGGTGTTATAAAGCTGCTGTGTCTTTCTGGTTGCTTGGGACTGCTTTTAGGTGTATTTGGTATTAGATAAACTAGAGACTTGGTCAAAACCAACATTATAATGAAAAAATAAAACCTCTGGGTACATTGTGATATGTACTCAGAGGTTTTGTCTATTTAACGCCTATTTCCGTAAAGACATTCAATTTTACCTCAAAAATTCTATCCCATGGAAGCTGAGCACTGACGTAAATGTTACGCAGGTAGTAGTCTTTGCCATCCTGTGAATAGAAGGGATTGCGTCCTAAATTGCGATGCAATAAAAGCTCTGCCTGAAGGCTGGAAAAGATTTGTACTCTTTCATTACAGTAAGCAAGACCATCGGGGCCTAAGGCATTGTGAGTATAGCCCATAACATATAGCTCATGCTTTAAGGTTGGATGCAGCAGCTTTTGATAACAATAATCGTCTAAAATACGTTCTACATTAAAACGCAAATTGGCATTATATAGAGCAAGTAAATCTTTTTTAGGTAGTCGCTGGCATTGCCCTGCAAAAATAATAGCTTGGGAAATAGCTGTACCTGATGAATTACCAAAGGTGTTCCAGCCTGCGTAGGCACTAAGCCTATTAACGGGTGCTTCACTTTTTAGAAGCATGGGCATTAACAGCTCGTTGGTATTGAAGTTAGCGGCGGAGTCAACTAAGGCGATATGCTTGCCGCTGTTAATAAGCTGTGTTAGC
Source organism: uncultured Phascolarctobacterium sp. (assembly GCA_900552855.1). Classification (GTDB taxonomy): domain Bacteria; phylum Bacillota; class Negativicutes; order Acidaminococcales; family Acidaminococcaceae; genus Phascolarctobacterium_A. The sequence continues at coordinate 9,756 of USBG01000028.1, forward strand.
TCCTGTACCTGTTTTTCACCAGGCTTGTATTTGTGGTGACCGCAGTTCACATAAAGAATTATATCTGCCACCTGAGGATTATCTACCTCCTGTGCTCCTACAAGCTGCAGCTGGTTGCGCATGGTAGCGCCAACACTGTCTGCCATATAGGGCATGTGGAAGAATTCTACTGATTTATCTGCATATTGTAAATAAATCTTGGGCTTCCATTGAGGCTGATATTCACGAACGTAGCTGCGGGCTAAAAGCAGGCTGGCAAGCTCGTCAGCACCATAGGTTACGGTGGCGTGAGGAGCTAGGGCGTTGCTCTTAATGAAGTCCTGCGCGTGACGTGCGCTGCGGTGGGGCAGGCCAAAGGGAGAACCATCGTCCTGACCTATAAATACCTCTAAATTTTTATTGGCGGCCAAGAGAAGCTGCTTGTGAAAGTCCTCGTTATTGGCATAAAGTGACTTATATTTTATAAGCGTGATTGGTGGTATTTGGTCAATATAATGATACATCTCCTTAGTAATATAGGGGTCACAGGATATTTCGGCCATATCAAAAAGCTGTGAATATTTCATTAGGTGGAATTGATACCAGGCATCAGGAAGCATTTCATCGCTTACTAAAAGTCTAGGGATTACAGAGAATACAGAGGCCTTAAGCATAGCACCATCTTCAGGTAATTGCTTTAAAGAGCGCAATAGCTGTTTTTGCTCCATTGGATTTGTAAAGTCCTGACGTGAATGCAGCAGGCCTCCATGGAGAAGCAAATCAGCAGAAATAATTGCTTCGTTTTGTTGTCTAAGGGCATAACGTAGCCAAATTGAAAGTTTTTCTTTATCTGCAGGCTTTTTATAGTTGTCAAGAAGCTGTTTTGGCGGTAGAATTACATTTAGACCAGCCATTTGTCCAAGCTCCTGAACAAGCTCGGTACACACAGGGCGACTATCCAGTGGCACAAGGATAATGCTTCTATCCATTGGAAGATGGTTTGTATATAGCTTCTGCGTTAGTGGAAGCTGCCAGTAAAGACAGTACAGCATTAGCAGTAAGCCTACAAATATGCTTATAAACTTTTTCATGTTGCACTCCTTTACCGTTAATTTAAAATATAGCGTAAATACGCATTTACATTATAACATATTAGGAGATATTTATGAGAATTATTACAGGACGTGCTCGCGGTTTGCAGCTAACTGTTCCTAAAACATATGATGTTCGACCTACTGCGGACAGAGTTAAGGAATCTGTATTTAGCATTATAGGCAGCAAGATTATTGGTGCTGATGTGCTTGATTTATTTGCGGGTACAGGAAATCTTGGTTTGGAAAGCTGGAGCCGCGGAGCTGCTTCAATTACATTTATTGACGAAAGCAAGGAGTCTTTACGTTTGGTAAGCAGCAATATTGCTAAATGCAAAGCAGAAAATGATTGTACCATGCTAAAGGGCAGTGCTGTGAGTGTTGCGGAACGCTTGTATCAGCAGGGAAAGCGCTTCGATTTTGCTTTTTGTGATCCGCCATATAGCAAGGGCTGGATAGAAAAAATTTTTGATGTTTTAGAGCGTAGTCCCTTTTTAAAGCCTGGTGGATATTTGGTGGTAGAGCGTGCTGGTAAGGATGAGCTGCCGCCACTTCCAGAAAAATATGAATTGGTACGTAGTGAAAAGTACGGAGATACAAAAATAGATTTTATTTATTATGATAATTTTGAAAAAATGTCAGAATAAAAAAGGATATATTGAAATTGTGTCGAATTAAAGACAGATGAAGTGTGATACTTTTTACATTTTTGTTTAATATATAATTTAGGAGGTCTGGCTTATGCGTAGAGCAGTTTGTCCAGGTAGCTTTGACCCTGTAACCTTGGGTCATATTGATATTTTTGAAAGAGCAAGTGCAATGTTTGATGAGATTATCATCAGCGTTTTTCATAATCCTGGTAAGGATAAGGCCATGTTTTCTATGGACGAAAGAGTAGAGATGCTTAGAGAGGCAACTAAGCATATTCCTAATGTACGTGTTACTGGCTTTTCTGGTTTGCTGAACGAATTTTGTCGTAAAGAGGGAGCCTTTTTTATCGTAAGAGGCTTGCGTGCTTTTACAGATTTTGAGTATGAATTTCAACGTGCGTTGTTAATCAAGAAAATTGATAACGAGCTGGAAACCGTATTTATTATGACTAATGCTAAATATTCCTTTGTTAGCTCCTCCGGTGTACGAGAGCTTTCTGCTTTTGGCGGACAAATTAAGGATTTGGTTCCAGAGTGTGTTGAAGAGCGTATTCGTAATCACGAAAAAATGAAATTTGAGTAAGGGGGATAAAAAATGATCGAAAACAAAAAAACTAATGTCGCCCTTGATAACATTTTTGAAGAACTTGTTGATCTTCTCGAGGCAGGAACTAGAGTGCCTATGACTGAGAAGATTCTCATTAATGAGGTGGAGATTTCTAGCCTGATTGATGATTTAAAAGAAGCTATTCCAAAAGAAATCAAAAGCGCTACTAAGGTGTTAGAGGAGCAAAAGAATATCGTTAACAAGGCCTACGAGGATGCTGATAGAATTGTAGCACAGGCAAAGGCCGATGCTGAACGTATTGTGGGCGTAGCACAAGCAAAGGCTGATGCAATGATTCAGCAGGAAGAGATTGTGCAGCAGGCTGTTGCTGTAGCTGAGGAAATTAAAGCTAATGCTTTGCGTTATCAGGAAGAAACACATGCAGCCGCTGATGAGTATTCTCTGCGTATTAAGCAGGATTCTTTGCAATATGCTGATGATATGCTAGCGTTTATCAGCAATAATTTGCAAAGTGCACTTCAGGATGTTCAGGATTCTCGTAAAAATGTTATTAAGGCGTTGGATGAGGTCAACAATCCCTTACCGCCTCAGCTTGAAGAAGAAATTGAGCAATATGAGGAAGAACAATAAGCCTGCGTTTATGCCAGGCTTGTTTAGGTGTATCTAAAATTTGAATATTGTGCTGACGAGCAGAGACATCTTTGCTCGTCTTTTTTATGAAAAAAACCACGCCCAAAAGACGTGGTTAGTTAGCTTATTTTATGTACGCAGGAGAGGTTGTATAGTCTATTCCTACAGATGAGCTTTGCAAGAAGCTTAAAAGCTCTGCTGCTGCTATGTCTAGCTCCATCTGCTGCGCAAACCCTGTGCTTTGTCCGTAAGTCGGATTTTTCCCTAGCTTAGTAATAATAGGTAGCTGTGCACTTTTTTTCATTTCCTTAAGCAGTTGACGACCGGTGTCGTTGAAGGCTAGGACTCTGATATAGGCAGGAGTGCTTTGCTCATAATAGCTGCGGGGACGGTCTAAAATCAGCTGAAGCAGCGTACGGCGTAGGCGACTGGTTGGGTAGCGTTTTTGGCTAGCAGCTGTTAGGGCTTCGGACAGAGTGCTGCAGCCTGCAGTTTGCTTTAGGAGATTTTCCATGCCTTCACTGCATTGACTGCGTTCTGCTATTGCCTGAGGTGACAGTAGGCGGAGACGGTAGCTAATTAGCTGCCATAAAAGAGCTTCGTCATAGCCGGCACTATTTTGTATAATAAAGCTTTTGACGCTAGGGGGAACTGCCTGCTGCCATAGCAAGCCATGGGACGTGTAGTCAGTACGTATGGCTGTGGCGCTGGCAATAGAGCCTTCAATCTCAGGACTGTTATAGCCATTGTCAGTTCTTTGCATGAATATAGGCTTTATATCGTGTTTTAAAAGGGCTTTGCTATATTCTAATGCTAGAATATCATTGGGAGTGTTAAGCTGTGCTGTAGAGCCTGTATGAGCCTGTAAAAGCTGCGCACAGGCGGCCGCATAGCTTTTACCACATTTAAGCTCTGTCTGAAGTGCTTGCTGGAATTTGGAACCGGTCATTATCCTTGCTAGTGTAGCAAAATCAAAGCTAGGGTTTTCTGCTCCGCAGGACAGGGTAGATACGCAGCCAATAGCTGCTAAAATATCTATTGCACCCTTGGCGAAGTATTCAGCACTGCGAGTTGTGAATACAGTTGGTAGCTCCAAAACAAGGTCCACGCCATTTGCTACAGCCAGACGACTGCGGTGCCACTTGTTTAGAAAGGCTGGCTCTCCACGCTGACAAAGACTACCACTCATAATAGCTATGACAGGGAGACCTGTTATTTTTTTTGTTTCTGTTACGTGGTGCAGATGTCCGTTGTGAAAGGGATTGTACTCTGCAACAATACCGACCGCCTTCATGATATGAAGCTCCTCCTTTATTTTTGCTGCTTTTATTATAACATATGCTGAAAACGTATTGAAAGTAGCTTGCTTGTTTACAAAAAATGGATAATAAGCTCTAATTATGTTAAAAATGCTAAGTTACAAAGTTTTTCCTATGCAAGCGACTATAAATAGTGTATACTATATTTATCTATAAGCGTTATCCAATAAATTTATTTGCGCAGGAGGGCGTATCGTGATTGTTTTTGTAGTAAACTGCGGAAGCTCATCAATTAAATACCAGCTTATTGACATGAATGGTGAAAAGGTGATGGCTAAAGGCTTAATTGAGCGTATCGGTATGGTAGGCTCTACCCTCAAGCACACTCCCACAGGTAAGTTTACCATTGACGTGCAGGAGGAAATTCCGGATCATAAGGTAGGCATCAAAATGATTCTGGAGGCCCTGACAAGTAAGGAGCACGGCGTAATTTCTGATATGTCAGAAATTGATGCTGTAGGTCACCGTGTTGTTCATGGCGGCGAGCGCTTCACAGACAGCGTTCTCATTACCTCTGATGTTTTGCGTGGTATTGAGGCTTGCTGCGAAATCGCTCCATTACATAACCCCCCTAACCTATATGGCATTAATGCCTGCATGGAAATTATGCGTGACACACCTCAGGTAGCTGTATTTGACACTGCATTCCATCAAACAATGCCTAAGGTTGCATATTTGTATGGTTTACCATACGAAATGTATGTAAAATATGGTTTACGTCGCTATGGCTTCCATGGCACTTCTCATAAATATGTTGCTCAAAGAGCGGCGGAGCTGATGAACGAGCACATGAATGATATGCGCATCATAACCTGTCACTTGGGTAATGGTGCCAGCATTGCGGCTATTAAATATGGCAAGTCAATTGATACCAGTATGGGCTATACTCCCTTAGAGGGCTTGATTATGGGTACTCGTAGTGGTGAGATTGATCCGGCTATTATTCCTTTCTTAATGGAAAAGGAAAATATGAATGCACAGCAAATAGATGATTATCTGAATCGTCGTAGCGGTATTTTAGGCATCAGTGGTTTGTCAAGTGACTTCCGTGACCTTGAAAGTGCTGCTAATCGTGGCGATGAGCGTAGCCAGCTGGCTATTGATGTGTTTGCCTATAAAGTAAAAAAATATATTGGTGGCTATGTTGCTGCTATGGGTGGTGTAGATGCCATTGTTTTTACTGCGGGATTGGGCGAAAATTCTCCCTTTATGCGTGATAAGATTTGCAACGGCTTAGAATATCTTGGTACTCGTGTGGACCCTGATGCTAACAAGATTCGTGGTAAAGAGCGCGAAATCAGTGTACGCCGTGCTAAGGTGAAAATTTTCGTTATTCCTACTAATGAGGAACTGGTTATTGCAAGGGACACCTTCAACATCTGTCGCCGCATTATTAAGCTGTAATTTATACTTTGTTATAGTTTTTTTCTTGACAAAGAGCCAGCACATAGATATAATTGTAAAGAATGGTGAAACATGATTAAAATAAATGTCGCAGAAATCAAAAAAAGACTAGTCGGTGAAAAGACCTTTGCTTACGATCTTGAGCCTGCCGAGCTTGATATTTCATCCTCTGAGATGGATATCATCGGAACTATCAGGACCGAGGGAAGTATGAGTAACGCTGGTGACGTATTGCTCCTGGAGGCTACTATGAGCGCGCAGGTGCGGCGCACTTGCGGGCGTTGCCTAAAGGAATTTACGGCTGTTACAAAAGCTGAAGTTGTTGAGAAATTTTATCCGGCAAGCGCTGAAAATATCGAACAAGATGCTTTTGTTTACGATTCGGACGTTATTGACATAACGGAGCCGCTTCGTGAAAGTCTGCTGCTTGCAGAGCCCATTCAAGCTTTGTGTAGCCCAGACTGCCGGGGACTGTGTCCCGTTTGTGGTGCTAATCTTAATGATGGTGACTGCGGATGTGACAGGTTCACTGTAGATCCGAGGCTGGCGGCATTAAAGCAATTCATCAAAAAATAATTCACTTAATAGCACTGAGGAGGTGTATTGAGAAATGGCAGTACCTAAGAGAAAAATGTCCAAATGCCGTCGCGATCGTCGTCGTGCAAACTGGAAATTAGAAGCTCCTGGTTATGTAGCATGTCCACAATGCCACGAACCTATGATGCCTCATCGTGTTTGCCCTACATGTGGTCACTATAAAGGTGAGCAAGTAGTAGCTAATGCTTAATATGTGAGCAGAGAGAGACGCCTACTTTGTAGGCGTCTTTTTTATATGCTTTCAAAATATACACTCATATT
>USBG01000029.1 GCA_900552855.1 uncultured Phascolarctobacterium sp.
TTGTATAATTTTGCCTTTTCCAAGGGGAAGCCGTTTTTGTTGCCCCATTTTACGATTTCTTCGCAAACTTCATTATTATGAATAACACTTGGGAATGTCGCTTCTGCTAAAATCTCGGACATAATAATACCTCCTATTGATTATTTATTCTTATTGTACTCTACCCTAGAGATTATTTCAATAAAAAAAGACGACCGCAGAAAAAATTCTGCAGCCGCCTTAATATAGCATATATCTTAGATTTGGCCCAACACAGTAAGGATACCCTGAGCAATAATAGCACTGGCAATATAGGTGCCAATAAATACAATGCAGGACAGCAGGCAAATGCGCCAGCCGGTCTTAGCAAAGGCATCTAAATCCTTACCAATGGAAATACCAGCATAAGCCAGAATAGGAGTACACAGAGCTACGAAGCCAATTTGCTTAACGTAGTCGTTAATAATTTCGGAGCCTGGGAAGCCAGGAACGGTTACAATACAGCCAATGGTTACTACGTATGCAGCACCAGGAATACCGCCAGGCATATATTTTGAAAGCAGCATACCAACCAAAGCAATAGCTGCCAAAATCAAGAGACCAGGAATAGATTCTACAATGCCGGCCTTGGTTCCCAGAACATTAGAGAACAAGCTCATAAAGGTTACAATGGCCAAGGTGATTACAGTATCTCTAAAATTCATTATTCTCCCTCCTTTTCAGGTGCAGCAACGCCGTATTTAATCTTATAGAATTTTTTGTACAGCCATTCAGTCATAGGCAGGCCCAGCCATACGGACATATACAGACCGTCTAAACCGGACAGCATATTACTTGCAGCGCCAAAAGCAGCCAGCTGGTCAGCCATTTCAGGATACATTGCTGCCAAGGAGCCTACAGCAGCAGTCATCATGCTGGCAGAGCCTACGCCAGAGGCCATAGCCAAAGCATAGGGATGGAGCGGAGTTACAGAAGCAGCAACACTGGCCATTAAGCCAAAGAAGATAGTGCCAAATACAGTACCAGCAATATATACGCCCATTACGCCACGACCTTCGCTGCTGTCCAGACCAAATTTTTCACCAATCAGAGCAACGTTAGGCTCACGAGCGATGGAGTGAGCAGCACCAATGGTTTCACGCTTCAGGCCAAGATAAACAGCCAGAGGTACACCTAAAAGCACAGTACCCAGGTTACCAAACTCCTGCAGCACTAAAGCCGGAGAAGCAGCCATAATCTTAGGCAGGGTAGGACCTACAAGAGTACCATAACGAGCCATAAGCAGCATCAGGGTAACACCAATCAGGCTGCTGGCATCAATCATTTCCTTTTCGCCAGAAAGCTTCAGGAATTTAGGTGTAGTCAAAATACCCATAAGCAGAGCATACAGCATAGGCAGAAGCACAATGCGTCCTATACCAATGGAAACAGTGTGAGTACCAATCATTTCTGCCACTATAATCAGGGCTAAAACGATGGCATGTAATTTCAGGTTTTTCATACAAGAACCCTCCCATTAAATTTTCTATTTTTTAAACGCCAGCAAAGCTTATGCGTTAAAATAGCCGTCTAATTTTTTAATATATTCTTCCTTAGTAAGCACAGGCTTAAAGTCAGCAAGAATGGACTTAGCCTCCTTAGCATCATCATACAGCAGGTCAACTATCATCATAGCAAAGGCCTTAGCAGGTAGCAGTACAGCTGCCTTAAAGTCCTCTACATGGAAATCTGCAGTATGCAGCAAACCGTTGGTACCACCAATAAAGGGATGAATAACAGGCATCAGATGGGAAACGTCACCCATATCTGTAGAGGCACTGAAATGACCTGCATCCTTAATATCAACATCAGGATTAACAATAAGAGAGTTTTCTACCATCAGCTCATTCATACGCTTGTTGCAGTTTAAGGGCAGCATACCAGGGAGAGTTTCTACGATGGTTTTAGCACCTACAGCATCACCACCTGCCTTTAAGGCAGCATCAACTCTGGTATGAGTGCTTTCAATAGCCTCCATGGTTTTAGCACGTACATACAGCTCCATACGTACATCAGCAGGAACGGAGTTAACAAAGTCACCGCCCTTGGTAATGATTGGATGCACACGAACTACATCCTTCTCTCTAAAGGTCTCTCTAAGGGCGTTAATACCCATCAAGCCTAACATAGCTGCATTCAGAGCGTTGACGCCTTCATCAGGAGCGTCGGCTGCATGAGCAGTTTTGCCAATATAGCGTACAGTTTTACCTACAAAGCCGTTGCTGCTGTCACCAATGGAAACAGTAGGACGAGGCATGTTCTTATCAGCATGCATTTGCATAGCCATATCAATATCATCAAAGGCACCTTCATAAATCAGCTGGCCCTTGCCGCTAAGGAAGTGAATTTTGCCTGCTTCCATCAGCTTTTTACGATACTCGATTTCAATATATTCCTCAGCAGGAACACCAAAGAAAACCGCATCACCTGCCAAATGCTCCATAACACCTGATTTCATAATACCAGTTGCAACACCCAGCATAGTAGCAATTTGCAGATTATGACCGCAGGCATGTGCAGCACCAGTCATGGGATCTGCCAAGCAGCTGTCAGGACAGCCTACAGCGTCCAGCTCGCCAAGAACAGCAGCGGTTGGACCTTCCTTTGCTCCCTTAGCACGTGCCTTAACGCCGTTAATAGCTAGGCCAGTTTCTGGCTCTAAGCCTAAATCACGCATATATGCAGCAACCTTAGCTGCTGTTTTTACTTCTTTAAAGCCAAGCTCAGGCTCTCTAGCAATATCATTTGCCAGCTCCTGAATCTTGTCAGCATAAGCATCAATGGCAGCACAAACCTTTGCCTTTAATACTTCCTTTTTCATAATAACGCCTCCAAAAAGATAATGATTGTGTTTACTCACAGTTTATCTGCGAATATTTTCATAGGCTCAATTGTGTACACACTTATAGATTCATATTATAAATGTAGCACATATTATACCATAAAGTATACATTAAAACAAATGGTGTATGCTATTTTACTCTGATAATTCTTTTTCTCTGTTTTTTATTTACCACTGACCGTATATTGTGCTAGAATATAATAATAGTAGTTGAAATATCACAGAAAGGAGTCTTATCATGTTTGCTCAGATTAAGAAAGATATCGATGCCATCATGCTGCGCGATCCCGCCGCAAAATCAAGGCTGGAGGCTGCACTATGTTATCCGGGCCTACATGCTATCTGGCTCCATCGCATCGCCCATCACTTTTATGTAAAGGGCTGGGTTGTTTTTCCGCGTGTCTTAAATACCTTTTCCCGTTTTCTCACCGGTATTGATATTCACCCCGGTGCTAAGCTTGGCCCGGGCCTTTTCATTGACCATGGTATGGGACTTGTAATTGGAGAAACCGCCGAGCTTGGTAGCAACGTAACCCTTTATCAGGGTGTTACTCTTGGTGGTACTGGTAAGGAAAAGGGCAAGCGTCATCCAACCATTGGTAATAATGTAGTAGTTTCTAGTGGCGCCAAGGTTCTTGGCTCCTTCAAGGTTGGCGACAACTCCAAAATTGGCAGCGGCAGCGTTGTACTTAAGGAGGTACCGCCTAACTCTGTTGTAGTAGGTGTTCCTGGTCGTGTTGTTACCAGAGACGGAGTACGTGTTAATCCAGCTGATGAAGAAAGCATGATTGACCTTAACCATGATAAGCTGCCTGATCCCGTTGCAGAATACGAGGAAAAGCTGGCTAATCATATGGAAGAGATTAATGGTCGTCTTAAGGACCTAGAAAGGCTGATTCATGATTATCAAGCTAAACAACGAGCTGAGCAGGAAGCTCTGCAGGCAGCTCTAGCTAAAGCTGAAGTTTATAATAAGAAAGAAGAATAAAAGGGGTAAAAACTTATGAGCAGAACAATGACAACCGTTGAAGCTATTAAAGAAGCTCGTCGCTGTTTAAATTGTGCCCGTCCGCTCTGCCAGACAGGCTGCCCTATTGAAAATAATATTCCTGGCTTTATCCGCGCTCTGAGCGAGGGCAACATGGGTACTGCCTACGAAATAATTTCTGAGCGCAGCAATCTACCCGCTATTTGCGGTCGCGTCTGCCCCCACGAGCGTCAATGTGAAGCACATTGCGTATTAACAAAGAAAAAATGCGGTATTGAAATTGGCAGTCTGGAAATGTTTGTTGCTGATTTCGCCCATAAAAACGATTTAATGCCCATGCCGCCCTCCAGCAAGCTTCGTGGTAAGGTAGCTGTTATTGGCTCCGGTCCTGCTGGTCTTACTGTTGCAGGTGATTTGGCAAAAATGGATTTTGATGTTACTATCTTTGAAGCTCAAAGCGAACCAGGTGGCGTATTACTTTTTGGTATTCCCGAATTTAGACTACAAAAGGATGTAGTCCGCCGAGAAATTGCTGAACTGCAAAAGCTGGGTGTGGAAATTAAAACACAACAGCTGGCTGGTGTGGATTTTACTGTTGACGATCTGTTCGGCCAAGGCTATGATGCCATCTTTATGGGTACCGGTACCTCCTTACCTCGCACCTTGGATATTCCCGGCAAACAGCTGAGCGGTATCCTTACTGCAACCTACTTCCTGCGTATGGTTGTGCTGGCGGATGAAGGCAAGCTGGATGAAAGTGAAACCTTGCTTCATACTGGCGATAATGTATTAGTAATAGGCGCTGGTAATGTAGCTATGGACGCAGCACGTACTGCAGTCCGCCGTGGTGCCAAAAATGTTACTGTAGTCTTCAACAAAACAGAATCTGAAATCACCTGTTATCCTTCAGAATATCAGGCGGCAGTCAAGGACGGCGTACAATTCAAGTTCCTTATGCAGCCCATGGCTTATTTTAACAAAAAGCAAATGCGTGCTCTTACTAATATCCGCCGTCAGGCAGTTCCCATTGATGAAACAGAGGTTGCTGGTCTGTTAGTTCAAAACATGACCAAAACCATGGATGGCCAGTTTGTATCCGAGGGTGGCCAAGAGGTTTTACCCTGCGACTGCGTAATTTTGGCAGTTGGTCAAAAACCTGCAGCCCGCATTGTTTCTACCACCAAGGGCATTCAAATTGATAAACAGGGATATGTTATTACTCGTGATCGTCCCTATGGTATGACCACAAGAGCCGGTGTATTCAGCAGTGGTGATGTAGTACATGGACCTGCAACTGTAGTTCTTGCGATGAAGGAGTCCAAAAAGGTTGCCGCAGGCATTGCTCAATATGTTGATGCCAAAAAGCTTCTAGAGGATTGCAATTTAGAATAATATTCAGACAATATTAAAGGCGTAGAAAAAGCTGCGCCTTTTTTGTATTTTAAGTAGCCTTTGATAAATGACTATTAGCTTTTCCAAGCTGCAATTAAAGGCTATGCGCTTTTGTAAATCAAACTGTATGCTTTTCCGCTTTAATTCATACAGCAACAATCAAAAATCCACAAAAAAATTCCTGCCCGTTACCGAGCAGGAATTTTATTTTTACGTTATTACATTACAGGAGATTTGCGCTTATTTCTCGCTTTTAGCTTTCTTAAGAGCACCATATGCTTCTTTCAGAAGCAGTACTGTCAGAACCAACAGAACAACGTCAAAGGTTTTAACAACCATATTGGTTTTAGGATCAAGCAGCATTTGAACCAATGCTACCAAGGTAGTGAAAAGCATGAAGCCCATCGGATACATGATGAAGGCACCGCTCTTCTTCAGACCACGAATAACCCATACACCTAAAGCCAACAGACCGATAGCAGCAACCAATTGGTTAGAAGCACCAAAGATAGGCCAAATCATCTGCCAAGCAGGAACGTTACCAGCTTTGTAGAAAATCAGCGCCAATGCAACGCCAACAGAAATACCGGTTGCCAGATATTTATTCAGATTCATACCGGTGAACTCTTGCAATTGATAACGAGCCAGACGAGTAGCAGTATCAAGAGAGGTCAGAATGAAGGAGTTCAATGCCAGCAGACCGATAGCAGTACCAAGACGAGGAGAAATACCAATCAGGCTTGCAAATTGACCTAAGCCTTGACCATAAACAACTGTAGGACCACCCTTCAGCATTTCGCCGGACATCATAATAGTACCAAGAGCGATAACGCCTACAACGCCTTCCAGCAGCATTGCGCCATAGCCAACAGGAACCGCATCAGTTTCCTTCATCAGCTGCTTAGAGGTAGTACCGGAAGCAACCAGAGAGTGGAAGCCAGAGATAGCACCGCAGGCAACAGTGATGAACAGCAGCGGCCACAGATATTCGCCATTAGCAGTTACAAAGCCTTTAAATGCAGGCAGTTTAACTTCATAGCTGGAGCCGCCAAAAATCATACCAACGCCGCCCAGGAATACAGAGAAGTAAAGCATATAGGATGCCAGATAATCACGGGGTTGGAGCAGCAGCCATACAGGCAGAATAGAAGCAGCAAAAATGTAGACAATCAGAAGGATACGCCAGAAATTTACGTCAGCCTTGAAAGCGGTTTGTACAAATTCACTGTCTAAGCCATAAACCAGCGCGCCAAACAGAATCGGCAGCATAATAACGGTGCTTACCTTTAAGGATACGCCATAACGGTAAATAGCAACACCAAATACCATAGCCATAAAGATGTACAGAGTTGCAGTAAATGCTACAGCAGGGTCAGCAGCAAAGGTTTGCGCTGCCAGCTCCAGGAATACGGCAACAACCAGAGTCAAGCTAAGCCAGGTAAATGCCAGGAACAGCTTTTGACCACGAACGCCAATCCATTCACGAACAACTTCACCGATGGATAAGCCTTTATGACGGATAGAAGCAACTAATGCGCCCATATCATGAACGCCACCAAAAAAGATACAACCAATGATAATCCAAATGAAGGTAGGCAGCCAGCCCAGCATAGCAGCTGCAGCAATAGGTCCAACTACAGGGCCTGCACCTGCGATTGATGCAAAATGGTGACCCATAAGCACTGCCGGATGAGCCGGGCAGTAGTCGATATTATCCTGCAATTCTACAGCAGGAGTTTTTCTTTTAGGATCAAGTCCATAGTAACGGCTTTGGAATCCGCCATAGAATTTCATAGCGATAGCAAAGCATACACATGTGATTACAAATAATGTTAAAAGCAATGTTCTTTCCCCTTCCTAACTAAGTTACATGCCTTAGGCATGTGTTTCAACCAAATCTCTTTGTTCTGCCAAAAAAATTAAGTCCTCAAAGCGCTTATCCTTATCTCCTTTCCTGTAATGTAAAATTTGCAACCAGCCCTTTAAACCCAGCCAATAGGATTTCGTCACAACATCAGAAAACTCGCTGTCCAATAACAGGAAGCGATATTTCATCACATCCTCCTTGGACTGCCAATTATCCTTCAGCCATTTTTCCGAGCCCCTACCACTGTGTCTGGTTATTATAAAATCATCTACGCCATAACGAGCTATTTCGCCAGCCAAGCTATCCTTCACAAAATCAACGTGACGATACCAGCCCTGCATTCCACCTGCAGTCCAAGGCTCAAAGCCGTAATCGCGCAGTAATTTTTCCCATTCTATGCTCATGTAAATAGCATTCCTCCGTTAAAGATTATCTCTAGCCCACTGCTGCAGCCGTTGAGTAAATTCCTCCCACTGACAGCCTAGGCCATCCATAGCAGCATCAGCCTTTCCCTGCTCCCAGCCACTAAATACAGCACCTTCATACTGAAGCAGCTCGTTATCAGGATGCTGTGCCATAATACGTGCTACCATGCAATCATTTATATAGTCATCATGTAATAGCCCCAGGCTATCCTGTAAAGCCTTTAGACTTCTCAGTAGGGAGCTGCTTGCCTTCAGCTCGGGCACACACTGCAAGGCATAACGAAAGCGTTTTACCTTGATGCGTATTTTATGCAGCTGCTCCATATTCTGAAAATCAGGATACTTTTCCGGGAGCATAATAAGCTTACTCTGCCAGCTATCAAAGCGCTGTATCAAAAAATCCCTTAAGTTCATTTTTGCATATGCACTTTCAGCCTTAAGACTAAAAATATCTAAGAGGAAGCAGGCCAGCTCTCCAGTGAGCTTATTTAGGCGCAGCCTGCTGACCATATCATTGGCATACTGACTACGCTCCTCCTGCAAAATCTTCTCCAGACAAGAGCATTGCTCCTGCTTTCTAAACATTCTAATACGCATACATATTAGCAATGCTACATCATATTCTCTTATGGGAGAAAGCTCGCCTGCTCTTTTCTTAAAAAGCTGCTTCCAGCAATCTGCTCTTTCCTTAGGCAGCAACGGACGCAGCAGGCTTAAAACAGAACGTAAACGTCTAATCTTAACGCGCAACTGACGCAGAACCGTTTTATCCTGACAGCCTAAAACCTCATGCCACAGCTTATTGATAGCAAAAACCTGCCATGGCAGATGACAATACAGCGCTGTAGCTGCCGTATTATAATTATATGCAGCTAAGCCTTCTAAATAATAACGCCCTCTTAATTGGGCAATGCGTTGCTCTAAATCAGGATCCTCGAGAATAAACCTCTGCTTGCCTGCTAAAAATCTCCTGACAAGCATTTTGGCACAGGATACTGCCACAGCATCTTTGCCGTTGAACTCTAGCATAATATCTGCTAAAGGATATACCTTGTCGCAGACTATCATCACGCCAAAAATACAGCTAACCTTGACCTTGTCACTGGAAAGCTGCAGCTTTGCCTGACGATACTTATACATATCGTCATCATGAAAAAGCCTTTCCTTAACCTTATATTTTATGTCACAAGGCTCCAAAAGCTGGTGTATATAAGCCAAAAACTGACTCTGATGCTTAAAATCTATCCCGTGCAGACACAGACTTTGCTTCATTTAAGCTTAACCTGAGCCGGCAATGGCAGGCCCTGCAATCCAGCAAGAATATTATCTGCCGTTAAAAGCGCCATAGCATCACGTGTCTCCACTGTGGCACTGGCAATATGCGGGGTTACAGTAATATTATCAAGTGTTAAAAGCTTATGCTCAGCAGGCAAAGGCTCGGGATCAGTTACATCTAGAGCAGCATAAGCAAGCTTGCCGCTATGCAGTGCCTCATAAAGGGCTTCTGTATCTACAACAGCTCCGCGGCTAATATTTATCAAACGGCTGCCCTGCTTCATCTTGGCAAAGGCTGCCTCATTAAGCATATGCTTTGTGGACGGATTTAAAGTTACAGCCAATAGGACAAAATCAGACTCAGACAAAAGTTTATCCAATGTCGGCATATAGGTAACGCCAAGCTCTGCATCATCCACACGCTGGTGACGGTTGTGATATACAACCTGCATTTGGCTGACCTGGGCCCTTTTGGCAACAGCGCTACCAATATCACCCATACCTACAATACCCAAGGTTTTTCCTGCTAAATCAACAGCAAGTCCAATAGGCACCCTTTGTCCCCAAAGGCCTTTTTTAACATGAGCATCTGCCTGAACAATACGGCGAGCACTATCTAAAATAAGACCATAGGCTAAATCAGCTACTGCATCCACCAAAACTTCAGGAGTATTGCCAACAGGGATTCCCCTTTCTGCACAAGCAGCAACATCAATGTTGTCATAGCCAACAGAAGCCTGTGCCACCACCTTCAAATTAGGTGCCATTGCCAAAAGCTTTTCGTCAATTACAACGTTGCCAGTAGAATAAAGGGCATCAGCCTGAGCCAGACGAACAGCAAACTCGTCCTTAGGAATACGCCCGCCCTGTTGCCAGCTAATGAAATTAACCATACTATTCAATTTATTATAGGCAGCTTCACGAACCTTGCCGCTTGCTACCACAGTATAATCTTTCAAAGCCTTCATATGCATTACCTCTTAGGGTTATTTATTTGCAGGTAAAATTTCTAACCAATAATTATCAGGGTCTACAATAAAGTAAATACCCATAGCAGGATTTTCATAAATAATGCAGCCCATTTCCTTATGCTTTTTGTGAGCAGCCTCAAAGTCCTCTACAACAAAAGCCAAATGAAACTCGTTTTCACCTAAATTATAGGGCTCCTTGCGGTCACGCAGCCAAGTCAGCTCCAGCTCATGAGGAGTTTTTCCATCGGACAGATATACTAAAATGAAGCTGCCATCAGCAGCCTCCTTACGTCGTGCTTCCTTTAAACCTAATGCTTCTTCATAAAACTTTAGGCTTTTCTCAAGATCCAGAACATTAAAATTGTTATGAGTAAAAGTAAATTGCATAATGCCACCCCATTTTTAATTAAACAAAAATTACCATTTTAATCAATAAAATTGCTAAGGCAAAGCCAGCTGCCAATTTACCAATCAGTGCCAAAAAACGCACCTTGGCTGCCTTCATCGCTAAATTCCAGGCATTGCTATGCTTTCCCGAACGCATATATTCATAGACAAAGGCCGCCACAAAGGCACCAACGAGACCACCTATAAAGGAGCCTAATATAGGAAAAGCACCTGTACCAATAATCGTACCGACAAATCCACCAAAGCCTATTAAAAAAACTGCCAACCAGGAAACCTTTTCCTTTTTTATACCAAAAAGAGAAACGCAAAATTCCCAACATTCCCCAAATGCGTAAACAAGCACCATGGCTGACAATAAACGCCCATTGAAATATAAGGCTTCATCATAAAAAGCAAACCCAAAACCTGTCAGAAGCATCAACGAATTACCTGGCAGGTCGAAAATAGTAAGTATGGGACCTATTAAAGCCACTAGGGCGGTCAAAATCCATTCTACAGCGGATTCCATATATTTTCCTCCTTGGGTTGATTACAGTTATTATACCACATATAAAATAAAACATACACTATTTAGCTTTCTTCTTTGAAAAATATCTGCAAAATCATTGTTTCAGACCTAAAGAAATGTTAAAATAAGTACACATTTTGATTATAATTGTTCGGAGGATTATTGTGAACGAAATTTTAGAACTCATAAAACCATGGTATCCATCAATAAGCTCTACCTGTTTAATCCTGTTAATCAGATACCTGTACAAGAATTTTGTTATTCGTATGATGCGCCGCTTAAACGATATGGCTTCCTTTAAAACTGGCGAAGATATTTTAAACGCCTTTGAGCAGCCTATCAATGTACTTTTAGCAGTAGTCAATGTTTATGTTGCCATTAACCTTGCTCCTATCCCTGCACTTCAGCAGGCAGCCTTTATTGATAAAATTCTGCGCAGCACCATTGTGCTCAGCTTCTTCTGGGGCTGCTACAATATTACTGATACAACCCACGGCTTCATGCTACGTATGCTGGAAAAAGCCGGTGTTAAGGCGGAGGATGCGCTGGCAAATATCTTCTCCACCATTTTACACATCATCGTTGTGGTATTCTGCTTTGTAGCAATTGCCAAGGAATGGAACTATGATATCAGCGGCTTTGTGGCATCCTTAGGTATTGGCTCCTTAGCCGTAGCCTTTGCAGCTAAGGACTCCTTAGCCAATGTTTTCGGTAGCCTAGTCATTATTCTAGACAAGCCATTTAGAGTTGGCGACTGGATTACAGCTAATGGCGTTGAAGGTGTAGTAGAAGAAATTTCCTTCCGCAGCACCTGTGTACGCACCTTCCCCCAAGAACTGGTCTACATTCCCAACTCATTGCTGTCCAACACTCCTATTACAAACTTTACTGCTCGTCAAAAGCGTCGTATTGATTTTATCCTGGGTCTGACCTACTCCTCAACTAAGGAGCAAATTGAAGACTTTACCCAAAGATTGAAGCATTATCTTGGTAATCATCCTGATATTTATCCTGACCTGATTCGTGTGCATTTCATCAATTACGGCGCCAGCAGTCTGGATATTCGTATTACCTGCTATGCTCGTACTGGTGAACACGCAAAATATCTTGATGTTCTGAATGAAATTAATCTTACTGTTCTGGACCTACTCCAAGAGGCTGGAGTAAGCTGCGCCTTCCCCAGCACCAGTGTATATTTTGAAACTCCGCTGCAGTCCGAGGCTGCTCCTCAGCCTGTGCCAATGCCTGCTGCAGCACCTATTAAAGAAGAAAAATAAACAAATCTGTAAAGCCAAAGCGCTGCCCATAAGTGAGGCAGCGCTTTTTTCTTAATAAATTCACAGACATAAGTTAAAGAGTGCACTATAATAAGGATATGAGCAAGCTTTATGGCTTAGCAATAAAACAAGCAGTCTTTATGTGATTACGTCACAAACACTAACTCTTAGGTAGTGTATAATAAAGCCATGGATAAAAGCTACCAGGCTGTTATGCTTGCAGCAAAAAAACTGCTCAACAGTTATAATTCAAAGGCTAATGTGACATAGTTACATACAAGCTATGAAAAATGAGCTATAATATACTTAAAGAAGGATACAAATAAGTACTAGGAGGTGAGCCAATGGAACAGCTGCTTATTATTGGCGGTGGTCCTGCAGGTGTATCAGCAGCATTATATGCAGCACGAGCAGGCTTAAAGGTTACACTTATTGAAAATGGTCCAGGTGCGCTGGCCAAGGCACACCGTATAGACAATTACTACGCAGTTTCACTTAGCGGTCCCCAGCTGCATCAGCAAGGATTAAAGCATGCTGAGGATTTAGGCGTAAGCATCATTCATGATGAAGCCGTTGGCGTAGAATACTTAGGTCATTATGCGGTAAGCCTAAAAAGTGGCACCACAATAGAAGGTCAGGCCCTGGTTTTAGCAACTGGCACCAAAAATATTACTGTCAAGGTTCCAGGTCTGACAGAGCTCGAAGGCAAGGGTATTAGCTATTGTGCAGTTTGTGATGGCTTCTTCTTCCGAAAGAAAAAGGTGGCTGTCTTAGGTGCAGGTGCCTACGCTCTTCACGAGGCTGAATATCTGAAGCAATTAGCTGAAAGTGTCACCATTCTGACCCATGGTCAGGACGGCAGTCACTTAAAGGATGCTGGCTTTGAGGTTATTGAAGCACCCTTAGTAGAAATCATAGGCACTGACCGCTTAAGCAGCATCAGCTTCTATGATGGCAGCAGCCTGGAGCTGGATGGTCTTTTTATAGCTCTAGGTACAGCGGACAGTAGTGACATGGCACGCAAGCTGGGCGCACAAATCAACGGACGCTATATCCAGATTGATGAAAAGGGAGCCACTAATGTTCCCGGACTTTTTGCCGCAGGTGATTGCACCGGCGGATTACTGCAGGTAGCAAAGGCTGTGCATGACGGCGCCGAAGCCGGCATGAGCGCAGTAAGGTTTATCCGCAGCCAGAGCTAAGGCTTAGCTGCTAAATATATTAATCATATGCCCTTATGGCAATACTTAAAGATAATAATAAGAAAAGGATGTGTAAAATTATGGCATTAGAAATTACTCAACAAAACTTCCAACAAGAGGTATTAGAAGCAAAAACCACCGTATTAGTAGACTTCTGGGCTCCCTGGTGCGGCCCCTGCCGTATGCAGGCTCCCATTCTGGAGGACTTTGCTAAATCTGCAGCTGATGTTAAGGTTGTAAAGGTCAACGTTGACGACAATCCGGAGCTGGCGCAAAAATACAATATTATGAGCATTCCCAGCCTGCTTGTATTCAAGGACGGCATTGTAGCAAAAACTGCTGTAGGCCTTCGCGATAAAAATGGTTTGACCGAGCTCTGCAAATAAGAAGCATTGGTAAGCATAAGCTTATATCAGCCCTCTAAATAAAAACATACAAAGGCGATAACCCTATCTGCATTGCACCTCCTGCACAGATAGGGTGTCGCCTTTTTTCGTTTTTAATCCAAATTATACTTACTCTTGGTAATTTTCAGCTGACTATCATCTTCCATCTAGAAACGAAGAATTTCTTTGCGATATCACAATATAGCTCACCACGCCCTGCTATCATAATGTAGCTGGAATATTCCAGTAATTTAGAGAAGTATACTTCCCTAATTCTCTACACCATTTTACACATAAAAAGCCCTCGGACTACAGCGTAATCCGAGGGCCTTACTTATTTAAGCCAGAAGCTCAATATTTAATTATTCCTTGCCTGCCAGCTTTTTGTAGACTTCTAAGCGTTCCTTAGCATCGCTTTCAGTCTTCTCGAACAGTGCTTCAGCAGTTTCCGGGAAGAGCTTTTGCAGGGAGCTGAAACGAACCTCACCCATGAGGAACTCACGGAAGTCCGCAGTAGGCTCTTTAGAATCCAAAATAAACGGATTCTTGCCTTCAGCCTTCAGCTCAGGATTGTAGCGATAGGTTGCCCAATAGCCGCAATCAACAGCACGTTTTTCTTCCAGCTGGCTGCAGCCCATGCCAACCTTCAAGCCGTGGTTGATGCAGGGTGCGTAAGCGATAATCAGGGACGGACCATCATATGCTTCAGCCTCAGCAATAGCCTTCAGGGTTTGGTTTTTGTCTGCGCCCATAGCAACCTGAGCAACATATACATAGCCATAGCTCATAGCCATCATGCCAAGGTCTTTTTTCTTGGTCTTTTTGCCGCTTGCAGCAAATTTAGCAATAGCAGCAGTAGGAGTGGATTTGGAGGATTGACCGCCAGTGTTGGAGTAAACCTCGGTATCAAATACCATTACATTTACGTTTTCACCAGATGCCAGTACATGGTCCAAACCGCCGTAGCCAATATCATAAGCCCAGCCGTCGCCACCAAAGATCCAGTGGCTGCGTTTTACAAAGTATTGTTTTTCTTCGTACATAGCTGCGCATTTATCGCATTGACCTTTATATTTTTCCAGTACAGCAGTCAGAGCTTCAGCACGCTCACGAGTACCATCGCTAACCATCATGTTGTCCAGCCAATCAGCCAAAGCAGCACGCAGGTCCTCAGGAATTTCTGCTGCCAGAATTTCTTTAGCCATTTCAGCAACACGCTCGCGAGATTGCTTAACGCCTAAGAACATACCTAGGCCATATTCTGCATTATCCTCAAAGAGGGAGTTAGCCCAAGA
Source organism: uncultured Phascolarctobacterium sp. (assembly GCA_900552855.1). Lineage (GTDB taxonomy): Bacteria > Bacillota > Negativicutes > Acidaminococcales > Acidaminococcaceae > Phascolarctobacterium_A. The sequence goes on from USBG01000029.1 coordinate 14,855, forward strand.
AGGACCATGACCCTTGCAGTTTTTGGTGTACGGCATGGAAGGAGCACTTGCACCCCAAATAGAGGTACAGCCAGTAGCATTGGCAATCATCATGCGGTCACCAACCAATTGGGTAACAAGCTTAGCATAAGGAGTTTCGCCACAGCCTGCGCATGCACCACTGAACTCCAGCAACGGTTGTTCAAATTGAACGCCCTTAACGGTTTTCTTATTCATGGGGTTAGCCTTAGGAGCAACCTCTTTTACGGTGTAATCCCATTCAACAGTTTTAGCAACCTGAGTTTCCAAGGGCTTCATTACCAAAGCCTTGCCTTTAGGAGCGGGGCAAACCTGAGCACAGTTGCCGCAGCCGGTGCAATCCAGCGGAGAAATTGTAATTGCAAAGTTCAGGCCTTTAGCGCCAATAGCAGGCTTAGCCTTTAAGGTGCCAGGAGCCTTAGCAGCTTCTTCGTCAGTCATCAGCACAGGACGAATAGCAGCATGGGGGCAAACAAAGGCACATTGGTTACATTGGATACAGTTTTCTGGTAACCATTTTGGAACGAACAATGCAGGACCGCGTTTTTCGAATTTAGCAGTACCAGCAGGTAATGTACCATCTTCGTAACCAGCAAATGTGGATACAGGAAGATCATAACCAGCTTGTGCATTGATTGGTTGTGCAATATTTTGAACGAAGGATGGGCAAGATTCGCAACCAGGTTTAACTGCATGATTGCCATCATCTACTGCGTCTTTCCAGCTAGCAGGAACATCTACTTTTACCAAAGCGTTAACGCCTTGATCGATAGCAGCGTTGTTCATGTCAACGATATTTTGACCTTTTTTACCGTAAGAAGTTACTACGGATTCTTTAAGGTATTTAACAGCGTCATCAACAGGGATGATTTCAGTCAATTTGAA
>USBG01000030.1 GCA_900552855.1 uncultured Phascolarctobacterium sp.
ACTCGATAAACATAAGCCTTAAATATTTGCTTACTGCCATCTGTTTCCAGCTCCTGTATTTTCTTTAAACGTGAATAATCTACATATGCTCCCTGACGTGGATAATACTCCAACAAATCACCTATTGTAAAAATTTGTAAATTTGCTAAATCAGCAGCTTTTTTAGGGCCAATTCCCTTTAATTCAGTAACTAATTTCTTCCACCACATATAAAACCTCAAAATATACTTGCTTTTCTATTCTATTTATGGTATGATACGTTTGTTAAATTTGAATGAGCCTTATGCCTTATTACGTTCAAGGAGGTGGGAAATAATGGCATTCATCTGCGAAATCTGTGGTAAAGGTAAACAAGCTGGTAACAACGTCAGCCACTCCAATAGACACACCAAACGTGCTTGGAAACCCAATATTCAACAAGTAAGAGCAGTAGTTGAGGGTTCTGTAAAACGCGTAAACGTTTGCACCCGCTGCCTGCGCTCCGGTAAAGTAAACCGCGCAATCTAATGTTGAAAATAAGAAGAAACCAAATGCTGAAAAGTGTTTGGTTTTTTTTTATGCCTGCAAACAGGCTCTTTAACAAAAGTATTCGTAAAAACAGCACTGTCTCCATTCTCAAGACAGGTTATTTTTGCACATACAACATAAATTCTTCCATAATTATATCTTAAACACAATATTCTTTAAAAGCCTCCTATACAGCTTGTACAGGAGGCTTTTTTCACAAAATTATTTCAGTCTAGCGCCGCATTCAGGACAGAACTTAGCCAAAGAGCTTACCTTAGCAGTACATTCAGGACACAGAATAAAGGCTCTGTACTCGCACAGCTTTTTCTCAAATATTTCAAAGAACTGGTTAACCTCTTTATCCTCGCGCTTCCAGCTATAAATCTGTAAACGATGACCAGTAGAGTCAAAAATCAACTGAATACTTTCAGCATCAATCTGCTGTAAAGCAACCTGCATGATTTTTTCTTTATTATGGAAGTTGATTAGATGCTTGGACACATCCTCCTTGTCCACAGTAACGCCCATCTCATTAATGCAAAGCTTAACAAGATTCCAGGCAACATCAATATCAACCTCATAAATTCTATTATCAAAGCAAGCGCCTGCGCCATCTATTCTCATAATAAACCTCCTGAAAATTCATATATTGTATATTATAGCATATATTAGTGTCAAATATGCAAAATAAAAACAAAAAAAGGCAGAAGCAACGATTAATTATCGTACCTCTGCCTTAACTTTTGTAAATTAAAGGCCCTCGATGTCTTTCCCCTTCATCAAGCGCAATACTTTAACCACATCCTCCAAGGTGATTTGCTCCTTGGGTTCTTCTTGCTTTTCTTCAAAGAAGTCGCGCATGCGGCAATTTAAAATTTTTTGAACCTTAAAAAGATTTTCCAAGGTTACAACAGTCTTTCCCGTCTCGATATTGCTGAGATGAGCTTTAGAGATTTCCATAGCTTCAGCCAAATCAGTTTGAGTAATGCTCTTTTGCATTCTCATCATCTTGATTTTGAAGCCTACTTGATACAAATCTTGCTTGTTGATTTCAACAGGTTGGATTTCGCTCATAACATACCCTCTCCAATATATTTATTTTGCAGACAACATCTGCTATTTGTTATACACTAATTGTAGCATAATTTTTCTCTATCTACAAGGTACAGTTCTAAAATATCGAAATATTTTTCATAATTTCTGCTAATTACTATAAAATCAGTGATTTTTTACTAACTCACTACATTCTTTAGTTTTTAGATGCAACATTTTTTACACTAACTTGTTTAACTTTAGCATTTGGAACATAAATGGCGTCACTATCCTTTAATAGACCACAAATCTTTTTAGCAAAAATTTCTTTAATACAAAAATAGGAGCTGTCCTACAAAGAACAGCTCCTTTAATTATTATTTTGCGTAGTCTACTGCACGAGTCTCGCGAATGATAACCACCTTGATTTGACCAGGATATTCCATCTCGGCCTCAATCTTTTTGGAGATATCACGTGCCAGAAGCACTGCAGATGCGTCATCGATAACATCAGGCTTAACCATAATGCGAATCTCACGACCTGCTTGTACAGCATAGCACTTATCTACACCCTCAAAGGATTCAGAAATCTCTTCCAATCGAGTTAAACGCTTCAGATAGCTTTCAAGGGTTTCGCGTCTAGCGCCAGGACGCGCAGCTGATACAGCATCGCCTGCTGCAACCAGCACTGCTTCAACACTCTTAGGCTCGCAATCACCGTGATGGGCCATAATAGCGTTAATAACAAGCTCGGACTCGCGGAATTTCTTAGCGATTTCGCCGCCAATCTCAATATGAGAGCCTTCCATTTCGTGGTCAATAGCCTTACCAATATCATGCAGCAAGCCTGCACGTTTAGCCAGGACTACATCAACACCCAGCTCGGACGCCATAACGCCTGCCAGGTTAGCTACTTCTACAGAATGGTTCAGTACATTCTGACCGTAGCTAGTACGATATCTTAAACGGCCCAGCAGCTTAATCAGCTCAGGATGCAGACCATGTACGCCAACAGCGAAGGTTGCCTGCTCACCAGCCTCTTTAATCTTCTGCTCAACCTCTTTTTGTGCCTTTTCCACCATTTCCTCAATGCGGGACGGATGGATACGACCATCATTAATCAGCTTCTCCAGTGCGATACGAGCAACCTCGCGACGAACGGGATCGAAGCCAGAGATAATAACCGCCTCCGGAGTATCATCAATAATCAGGTCAATACCGGTCAAAGTTTCCAGAGTACGAATGTTGCGGCCTTCACGACCAATAATACGGCCCTTCATCTCATCGTTGGGCAGACCAACAACTGATACAGTAGTTTCTGCAACATGGTCAGCAGCACAGCGTTGAATAGCAAGGGAGATAATCTCTCTAGCCTTCTTGTCAGCCTCGTCCTTAGCCTGTTGCTCTAAATCCTTAATCAGCATAGCGGACTCATGTTTAACCTCGTCCTCTAAAGACTGCAGCAGCTCCTGCTTAGCTTCATCGCTAGTCAAGCCAGACAAACGCTCCAGCTCTGTTTGCTGCTTTTTAAGTAAAGCATCAGCCTTCTCCTGAGTAGCATTTAAGCGCTGCTCCTTAGAAGCCAGCTTTTCCTCCTTACGCTCGTAGGATTCCAGCTTGCGATCCAGGTTTTCTTCCTTTTGCTGCAAACGACGCTCCTGACGCTGTAAGTCGTTACGACGGTCTTTATTTTCACGCTCCATCTCGGAACGCATACGATGGATTTCTTCCTTAGCCTCCATCATAGCTTCCTTACGTTTTGCTTCACCTGTTTGTTTAGCATCCTCTATAATACGGATAGCTTGTTCCTCTGCAGTAGCAATTTTGTTTTCAGCAACATTTTTACGTACTAAATAACCAACGCCACCACCAACAAGGCCCATTACAACAGCGGTTCCAATAATTTCTAAAATAGTCCTCACCTCCTGGTTTAGTATTTCTTTAAAAGTTTTTTTGCATAGCAATAGCAGGCGTATGATACGTCTGCTATAAATGTCCTTATTCCATTGAATCTTTAATCTATTAATCTATAATGCAATTAACGTATTATGAAATTCTGAAAAAGGGCAAGATAAGATAACTAATAAAAGTTATCCCGTGAAAATCAGTAATATTAACACGATTGGATATGTACATTTTAAATAAAATTTACACAATTGTCAAGCTAAAGCACTACATATCGTTATCATTATATAACCTGCACAATAAAATGTGCATAAATCTTGCAGAAAATCCCCTTGCAGCCATAAACCTTCCTGCTGCTGCTTGAATTTTTTTAAGTGCTGCCATACGCTCTGCAGCCTTATTGGTCTTGCTATATCCCCATCTACTGCCCCATTTACTAGTTTTTTTAGTACTTTTTCTTAAAGACCTAACAACGGTTTCCTCTTCATCTGTTTCTAAAAAATCGATATCTTCCTGCTCCTCATTTGCCAAGGAAGATGTCTCTAGCTTTTGCAAATCCTGAAGCTTTTTCCTATTTTGCTGCATAAATACCCCTACGGCTGCCTCTGCTCTTTGTTCCTCAAGCTCCACCGTAAACTGCTCCAAAACCTTGGCAATGCACTCTGCATCAATGCTGCGTTTTTTTAGCTCGGCCTGCAAATGCATGCGTCCATATACGCGCTTATTTAGCCACATTTCATACACTCGAAAGGCATAGCGTTCTTCATTTAAAAAATTATATTCCAATAGCTTTGCTACTGCTTCTCTAGAAAAATTTTCTGGTGCACCCTTTTTTATTAGCTTTTCAAACATCTCTGCCTTACTATAATCACGAAATGTTAAAAGATTAAGAGCATAGTCATACACTTGATTAACATTCGTAAAGCGTTCCTCAGGCTTCTGCTGCGTTTTAGATTTTTTACCTCTTTTGCTGTATTTCTTATCTACTTTTACATCATCCGCATCCATTATAGTATCGGCAACAAAACCATCAGCACTATTTAGTTCAGTGTATCCTTGCTGCTCAACGGTGCTTTTTGGAGCAATCTTAATTTTTTTTTCTGCCGCCATAAATTCGGCAGCGTTTAATACCTTTTTTGGCTTAGGGATGTAGGATGCTTTTAGCGAGCTATCCTCATATGCATCAGAACGGAAAATGTCCTTTTGCGCTTTACCAGTAAGCCCTGCTTTCTTAGGCGCCTCTAGCTGCTCAATTAGCTCTCGCAGTTTAGATATTTTTGGCTCCTTATTCTTATCTCTATCCATATCTACCATCCATATCGTTTATTCAGCTTTCATTATCTTAAATAACCTATATTAATGTATTGCAAACATTAAGCTACTTAATATTGCTATCAAAACTGCATAATATTTTCAAATTACATAACAAAACAGCCGCACTGGTACAAAGCACCAACGCGGCTGTCACATAACCTTATACTAGAAAAAGCCCAATGCCTTAACTATTATTCTTCATCTCTAAAGATGGAGTTATCAAATTCTTGCGGTGCCTCTTCAGCTACAACCTCTACAGTCTCAGGCTGCTTAGCAACAGTTGTTGCACGAATTTTAGCTTCAATCTCTGCTGCAATTTCAGGATTTTCACGCAGGAAATCCTTAACCTTTTCCTTGCCCTGACCAAGACGAACATCACCATAGGAATACCATGCACCGCTCTTATTGATAATATCCAGCTCAGCGCCAAGGTCAACCAGGCAGCCCTCATGGGAAATACCCTGACCATACATAATATCAAACTCTGCCTGCTTAAAGGGAGGTGCAACCTTATTTTTAACAACCTTTACACGAGTACGGCTGCCAATCATGTCGTTACCGTTTTTAATGGTATCAGCACGACGAACATCAAGACGAATAGTAGAATAGAACTTCAGCGCACGACCACCAGTAGTAGTTTCCGGATTGCCAAACATAACGCCAACCTTTTCACGAATCTGGTTGATGAAAATAGTTGCACATCTGGATTTAGCAATCAAACCAGTCAGCTTACGCAGAGCCTGGCTCATCAAACGTGCCTGCAGACCTACATGGGAATCACCCATTTCGCCTTCAATTTCAGCACGAGGAACAAGAGCAGCTACAGAGTCAATTACGATAATGTCAATAGCACCACTACGAACAAGTGCATCGGCAATCTCCAAAGCCTGCTCACCGTTATCAGGCTGAGAAATAAGTAAATTATCAATATCTACGCCCAGCTTACGAGCATATTCCGGATCAAGAGCATGCTCCGCATCAATAAACGCTGCATAGCCACCCATTTTTTGTGCCTCAGCAATCATATGTAAGGCAACAGTGGTTTTACCAGAGGATTCAGGACCGTAAATTTCAATTACACGGCCACGAGGAATGCCTCCAACACCTAAAGCAATATCCAGAGACAGAGCACCGGTAGGAATTACCTCGATATTCATCTTAGCGCTAGCCTCGCCAAGCTTCATAATACTGCCTTTACCAAAATCTTTTTCTATTTGGCGCATCGCCATATCTAATGCTTTTTGTCTATCCGCGTCCATATTATAGTCCTCCTGACTGTATATTTATCTTCTTGCTATTATTATACAAACAAAAGTTCTAATTGTCAAGAAACGTTTGGTTATTAATCCTCTTGTTTGCTTTTTAACAGCTCTTGGATTTCTTTTTGAGTAAATTTATAGGTTGTGTTGCAAAATTGGCAGTGTGCTTCAGTAATCTCATCTTGGCTCATTTCCTCCAAAGAATTAGCATCAAGACCAGCCAATGCATCTAAAATACGTTCGCGACTGCAACGGCATTTAAACTCTACAGGCAGGCTTTCCTTATAATCAACATCAAGGTCACGACCAATAATGCCAATGATTTTTTCAGGAGTATAGCCAATCTCCAGCAATTGAGTTACATAGGGCATTCTATTGATGTTCTTTTCTAATTGCTCCAAAACCTCATCGGTGCAGCCAGGCATAGCTTGAATAAAATAACCACCAGCTGCAGTAACCTCGCCATCCTTATCAACCAGCACGCCTAAGCCTACGCTAGAAGGAGTTTGCTCAGAAACATACAGATACTTGGTCAGGTCAGTTGCAATTTCACCATCTGCCAGCTCACAATAGCCTGTAAAGGGCTCTGCATTTTGCAGATAACGGGTAACAATGATATTGCCCTCACCGATACCACCGCCAACATCAAGCTTACCATCCTTTAAAGGAAGGAAGGCATCAGGATTTTCTACATAGCCACGTACATGAGTACCCTCTGCATCGGCTACAACCTCACCTAAAGGTCCATCACCCTTAAGGCGTAAGGAAATACGCTCGTTATCCTTCATCATAGCAGCCAAAAGCAGTGCACCATTCATAGCTCTGCCTAAAGCTGCACTTGCCAAGTGAGAACAGCCATGCTGCTTTGCAGCCTCACGTACAAGATTAGTAGTACGTAATGCATAAATACGCACACCGTCAACTGTTGCCTTTGTCAAAATATCTTCCATACTATCTTACCTCTTTTTTCATATTTTACTTCTCTAATTTACCACTCAGCCAAGAAAAATCTTGGTTTTACTACTTACAAAAACAAGCCCACTAACTGCTAGCGGGCTTGTAACTTTTACTGCATTGGCGAACCAAACTACTCACGATTCTCCTAAAATTTATTATATAGCAATTCCCAGTAAAAAGCAATGAAAGAATGGTGAACAATGCAGTACAGAAGAATAAACTGGATTACGAGCTAGCCAAATAATTTACTGATTTACAAGTAAATTTAAGCAAAAAAATCTCCAAGCAAATAAAATAGCGGCCGCCCCATCTTGGAAGCAGCCGCTTAAATTCAATTACATAGCCTTGAACAGGTTTACCATTTCCATAGCGGACATAGCGCAATCCACGCCCTTATTGCCAGCCTTGGTGCCTGCACGCTCAATAGCCTGTTGAATATTTTCAGTGGTCAGTACGCCAAAGGCAACGGGTACACCAGTTTGCATGCTAACCTGAGCAATACCCTTAGAAGCTTCTGCACAAACATAATCAAAGTGCGGAGTAGCACCACGGATAACAGCACCTAAAGCAATAACAGCATCATATTTACCACTTTCAGCCAGCTTTTTGCAGGCCATAGGAATTTCAAAGGCGCCAGGAACCCATGCTACAGTAATATCCTCGTCCTTAGCTTCATGACGAATCAAACAATCAACAGCGCCGCTCAGCAGCTTACTGGTGATAAACTCATTAAAACGAGCCACTACGATAGCAACCTTCATATCTTTTGCAGTTAATTTACCTTCTAAAACGTTCATTATTATTCCTCCTAACCTCTCAGTCAACGCCAAGGGCGTTGCCAGCTCCCCTTAAAAGGGGAGCCTTACGTTACAATTTAGTATTATCTTGTACACTAGTCAGCAAATCTCATTCAGAGCAATAGAATCTTTAGCATACCCATAGCAATCTAATTACTATAAATTGTATATTATGCACTCAGCAATTACACTTGCTCGGAGCGTATAGAAATTTTAGGCCATAAGCTGTTGGTACAATAGAAGCAAGGTTCCTCAACCTTACTGCCACTACGAACAAATTCTACCGCAGCTTCGTTTATTGTACCCAGCGCAATGGACGTTAAAAATTTCTCCCTAGCGTAGAGCAATTTAATTGCTATTACACTAATAACACCTATACTGAGTGTAAACACTAGAAATTTACCTCTCAGTCAGCTTCGCTGCCAGCTCCCCTTAAAAGGGGAGCCTTACGTTACAATTTGGTATCGCGTTTTTTATAATATAATCGCTCTTTTAACTCGCAGCAATTACATTGGCTAGATCCTAGCAACAGCCACAGCCGCAGTCATGCAGCTTATGCCCCATCTTTTCTTCCTTAGTATCAAGATAGAACTCATTGTACTCATTAGCCTCCATTACGATAGGTACACGACCTGTAATGGTAATGCCATAGCCAGACAAGCCAATGCGTTTAGCCGGATTATTAGTAATCAGACGGATGCTGGATAAGCCTAAATCAGCCAAAATTTGTGCACCCATACCATAATCACGCAAATCAGGAGCAAAGCCAAGCTGTACATTTGCCTCAACAGTATCCAAACCCTGATCCTGTAAAGCATAGGCACGAACCTTATTTGCCAAACCAATGCCACGTCCCTCCTGGCGCATATAAACTACTGCACCACAGCCTTCCTTTTCAATCATACGCAGAGCAGTTGCCAACTGGTCGCCGCAATCACAGCGCAAACTGCCAAAGGCATCACCGGTCAGGCACTCGCTATGCACACGCACCAGCACGTCCTTTTTGCCCTTAACGTCGCCCTTGACAATAGCCACGTGGCACAAATTATCCAAGTCATTTTCATAAGCAATGATGCGGAAATTACCGTACTTAGTAGGCAAGGCAGCCTCGGATACTCTATGTATCATCTTTTCGTGATTTTTACGATATGCAACTAAATCAGCAATGGTGACGAATACCAAATCATGCTTTTTAGCAAACTCAATCAAATCAGGAGTGCGAGCCATGTGACCATCGTCATTCATAATCTCTACACAAATACCAACGGATTTTAAACCAGCTAAACGACACAAATCAACTGTAGCCTCGGTATGACCAGTACGCACTAAAACACCGCCTTCGCGAGCACGCAAAGGGAATACATGACCAGGACGACGGAAATCTCCGGGCTGTGCACCATCCTCAGCACATTTCTTCATAGTGTAGGCACGCTCATAGGCAGAAATACCAGTTGTAGTATCAACATGGTCAATGGATACAGAAAAGGCAGTTTCATGGTTATCAGTATTTTTGCTAACCATAGCGCCCAACTGCAGCTTATCCATAATTTCACCGGAAGCAGGCATGCAAATTAAGCCACGAGCCTCTTTAGCCATAAAATTAATAGCCTCAGGAGTGCACAGCTCGGCAGCCATAATCAAATCGCCTTCGTTTTCTCTATCCTCGTCATCAGTTACAAGAACCATTTTGCCTGCCTTAATGGCTGCAATAGCTTCTTCAATAGTATTATATTTAAAATTTTCCATTTCTCTTACCTCATATAAATCCGTTTTTCATCAGCATATCCATGCTAAGCGCTTCTCCCTGCTCCTGCTTTTGGGGTGTGTTAAAGCCAAGCATGCGCTCCACATATTTACCAATAATATCCGTTTCCAAATTCACCTTATCGCCAACCGTCTTAAAGCCTAATGTGGTTTCCTTAGCAGTGTGGGGAATAAGGGATACGGAAAAGCCCGTTTCTGTAACCTCTGTTACCGTCAGGCTAATGCCATCAATAGCAATACTACCCTTAGGCAATATATATTTCAAAAGTCTGCCTTCTGCAGCAATAGTAACAACTACAGCAATACCCTCAGGACGTTGATCAACAATTGTACCAAGTCCTTCAACATGACCACTGACAATATGGCCATCAAGACCATCAGACAAGCGTAATGTGCGTTCTAAATTCACCTTATCGCCAGCATGTAAACCGCCAATATTAGTCAAACGCACTGTTTCAGGCATAACATCGGCAGTAAATGCATCGCCCTCCATATGGACTACGGTCAAACAAGCACCATTAACTGCCACGCTGTCACCAATTTTTAAATTATTCATTACTTTTTTAGCTGCAACTGTTAAATGATAAGACTCACCCTGACGAGCAAGTCGTTCTACAGTTCCCAGCTCAGCTACTAAACCTGTAAACACGACATTCCTCCTTTTTCAGCAATTTGCTGAAAGTGATGTCAATTTGAGTGCTGCACTAAGCCAGTTATCATAATATCCTGACCATACAGCTTGTATTCTACCTGCTTCAGCTGCCAGCCCTCGCTAATAAGGTCACTGCCCTCACCGCCAATAGGAGTAATAGCACCACTGCCACCTACAATTTTAGGTGCAATAAAGGCATAAACTCTATCTGCCAGCTCCATATCCTTAAAGCTGCCTAAAACCTCACTGCCGCCTTCTACTAGCAGGCTAGTGATATTTCGCTTAGCCAGCTCTTCAATCAAAAGCGGTAAAGGAATCTTGCCTTCATACAACGGCAATCTAAGCAGCTCAACATTAGGCAGACTACTGATAGCCTCACCCTTCACAGCATCGGCTTCAATACCTGTTACAATGATTGTGTCTGCAGCAGGATTCAGTACATTAGCCATTAAGGAAATCTTTAAATGAGTGTCCAAGACTATTCTTATAGGATTTTTTCCCTTTACCATACGTGTGGTCAGCTCTGAGTCATCCTCAAAAATTGTACCAATACCAACTAAAATAGCATCGTGCTGCTTACGCAATCTATGAGCAAAGGTTCGAGCCTCTTCGCCAGTAATCCATTTGCTATCGCCAATATAGGAAGCAATTTTACCATCCAAGGTCATGGCATATTTAAGACTGATAAAAGGTCTGCCCTTAGTTATCCAGGTAAAGAAGCGTTCATTAAGACGTTTTGCCTCTTCCTCGCATACGCCAACGGTTACATCTATATTCTGCAAACGCAAATACTCTACGCCCTGACCTGCAACCTGAGGATTGGGGTCCAGGCATGCCACAACAACACGCTTGATGCCAGCCTTAGCCAATGCCACGCAGCAGGGACCAGTACGTCCATAATGAGAGCATGGCTCCAGTGTTACGTAAGCAGTAGCACCTCTGGCATTTTGCTTAGCTTCAGCCAAAGCATTCACCTCAGCATGGGCCTCGCCAGCCTTATGATGATAGCCCTCGCCTACTATCTCGCCATCCTCATCAACAATTACGCAGCCTACCATAGGATTAGGACTAGTGTCCCCCTCTGCCATCAAAGCAAGCTCCAAGGCTCTGCGCATATAAATTTCGTCATTCATTTTATCACCTCAATTATGACTGTAAAAGTCAACGCTAATCTATCTAAGGCTTTCTTTACAGCAACCTAAAATCCTTTTATATCTAGGATTTCATCAATAAAGAAATTACACTCAAAATAAGAAAACCACACACAACCTTTGAGTTTGCGCGTGGTTAATAAGCATTACTATCCAGCCACCTTTTCTCATCCAGACTATACTGTCGGTTACGGAATTACACCGTATCATGCCTTTCGGCTCGCGGACTTTACCGCCGGTTGAGGAATTGCACCTCGCCCCAAAGGTTACCTTATGAAGTTACTTATAGTTTAAACTTGCTTAAACTATTTGTCAATCAAAATAACTGTGAATAATATGCTTAGAAAGCACTACCCCGCCTTTCAGCACAGAACTTACCTCTCAATCAGCTTCGCTGACAGCTCTCCTTCAAAGGAGAGCCTTACGTGCAATCGCAGAGAATCCCCAGCCCTTTAAGGATAAGTGGGAAAAGCAAGCTTTCTCGCACTTACTGCAATTATATTTACTCGGAGCGTATAGAAATTTTAGACCATAAGCTGCTGGTACAATCGAAGCAAGGCTAACAGCACTTGCATTCACCGCACACAAATTCTGCCGTCGCTTCGCTTATTGTACCCAGCGCAATGGGCGTTATAAATTTCTCCTTAGCGCAGAGTAAGATAATTGTCCATATTACCCTACAATTATATTTACTAACAAAAATACCGCTGATGCTCAGCACCAGCGGTAAATTATAACACTATATTAAGCTTTTAAATTAGCAATAGCCTCAGCTACATCAGCTGCACCATATACATAGGAGCCTGCAACCAGTATGTTAGCGCCAGCTTCACGTACCAGCTTGGAGGTTTTATCATTAATGCCACCATCAACCTGAATATCTACGTTTAAGCCAGCTTCATCAATCATAGCACGCAAACGTTTAATTTTAGAGGTGATATCAATAAAGGATTGACCACCAAAGCCAGGGTTTACGGACATCAGCAAAACCATATCTACATAGGGAAGAATTTCTTCAATAGCACTTAAAGATGTACCAGGATTTAAGGCAACGCCAGCCTTCATACCTTCAGCATGAATTTGCTGTACGCAGCGATGCAAATGCTTAGTGGCTTCTGCATGAACTACGATTTGGTCAGCGCCTGCAGCCTTAAAATCAGCAATATATTTTTCCGGATCATTTACCATTAAATGGCAATCAAAGAACATTTTAGTAACCTTACGCACTGCTTTAACAACAGGTGCACCAAAGGTCAGGTTAGGCACAAAGCAGCCATCCATAACATCAATATGAACCCAATCTGCGCCTGCAGCCTCAATTTTTTTAATTTCGTCACCTAAAATAGAAAAATCAGCGGATAAAATAGACGGTGCAACTAAAGTTTTCATTTTCTTCCCTCTTTCTCCTTTAATTCTTTCAGCTCATTTAAAATAGTTGTATATGATTCATAACGACTTGCAGCAATCTTACCTGCAGCTACAGCCTCCTTAATACCACACACTGGCTCATGGGTGTGAGTACAGGGACAAAACTTGCAACCAACCTCATAGGCAGCAAACTCGCGGAAGGCGGGTTCAAAGTTAACCTCTGTCATACCCTCTAAAAGTAAATTACCAAAACCAGGTGTATCAGCAATATAGCCTTCATCAAATGGTAAAAGCTGTGCATAACGTGTAGTATGCTTGCCGCGACCAATCTTTTCACTTACCTGACCAGTACGCAAATCCACACTGCTATCAATAGCATTAATAGTAGACGATTTACCTACGCCCGAAGGACCACCAAAGGCGCAGATTTGTCCACGCAGACGCTGACGCAGCGGCTCCACACCTTCACCACTAACAGCTGCAATAGGATAAACCTCGTAGCCTAAGGGCTCATATACACCTTTAATCTGCTCAACAACGCCATCTGCGGCTAAATCCATCTTGTTCAGCACCAGGATTGCAGGAATCTTTGCCAGCTCTGCCAAGGCCAGCAGCTTGTCTGCAATAAGATAGCTAAAGTCAGGTGTAGCACAGGCAAAGGTTACAACAAATAAATCAAGATTTGCCATAGTAGGACGCAGCAAAAAGTTTTTACGAGGCAGAACGGATAAAATCATACCCTCAGTGCCTTCAGCCTCAAAGCTTACCATATCTCCTGTTGCCAAAGAAAAACGATTTTGCTTCATTTTACCCTTTACTTTACAGGTATATATTTGCTCAGGCTCGCCAACCTCAGCTACATTAACATAATAGTAGCCATTATAATTCTTAATTACTCTTCCTTGTAATTTTATCTTACTCACAAGCTTTTCTCCTGCACAACAGCTCCGTCAACAATAAATTGAACCTTAGCCTTACCTAAATACTCAACCTTTTGACGAATACGTACGCCGCCACGTTGACTGCCGCTATAAAGAGTTTCCTTACCGTTATTATCCTCTAGAACAACCTTTACCTTGTATTTTTCAGAGCCAGAACCAGGAACTACAAAATCAATATAATTGCTGATTTTGACACCGCCATCAGAAACGGTAATGATTACAGGATCACCCTCAGCCAGTTTAACGCCTGCGTTGGGAGTGGTTGCCATAACGGTGTCTCTAGGAACACTGCTATCACTAATTGTTTTAATCTCGCCAACCTTAAGTCCAGCTTTTTTCAGAAGCTTTTCAGCATCCTTCAGCTTTTGTCCAACCAGATTAGGAATTTCCTTGTCGCCCTCGTTTAGGAGAATATCGACTTCACTCCCCTTAGGAGCCTTGTCGTCAGCCTTAGGAGATGTGCTAATTACAGAGCCAATTTTATATTTTTTGTCATATGTCTTGTTGATTTTACCAACGGTAAAGCCAGAATCACGCAGCAGCTGCTCCGCCTTATGAATAGACATATTCTCTAGATTAGGTACAGCCTTCAGCTCTGCACCACGACTAATTGTCAGGGTAATCTGGCTACCAGCTCTACGCTTTTCACCAGCCTTAGGGAATTGCTCCATAACCGTACCAGGCTTGTATTTACTATCGCCATATTCTTCATTAAGCTCTACCTCGAAATCATATTTATCAAGGGTACGCTGAGCTTCTACGACGGTCATATTGATAACATTAGGAATCTCTACAACCTCTCTGCTTCTGCCAAAGATAAAATGAGCCATAGCTGAAATTACAACTACAACAGCAGTAACCAACAGAAGGATGTTCATAAAATTCCATTTTCGTTTTACTCTTGGCATATTTTCACCAGCCCTAGCATCAGATTTTTGTTCCTGCTCAGCAGCCTCAGAGGCAACATCAGCTGTACGCAACTTTTCCAAAGCACCTGCACGAACAGGACTCATAATCATAGTCGCACCATCGTCCGCATCAGCAGCACTTACCAAAGGAACAGTAATAGTTTCATTCAGCTCATGCTTATAATCCTCACTGCTAAAAGGAAACAGATGCATTTTCAGCTTCAGCAAATCACGACGCATATCTCCTGCAGTTGCATAGCGCTCCTCACAGCGCTTAGCCATAGCCTTATCAATAATATCCTGCATACCCTCCGGTACATCGTCTAAATAGCTGCTCAGTTTTGGCACAGGACGCTCCACATGCATCATAGCAACAGCAACAGGAGTGTCACCATTGTAGGGAACCTTACCTGTCAGCATTTCAAAAATAACAACGCCTAAGGAATAAACATCGCTACAGGCAGTAATGTTGCCTCCACTAGCCTGCTCTGGTGAAATATAATGAACAGAGCCCATAACCTCTTTAGTATAAACCATGGTTTGGCTGCTCACCATCTTAGCAATACCAAAATCTGCAATCTTGGGATTTAGATTTTTATCTAATAGAATATTTTGTGGTTTAATATCACAATGAATAATATTATGACGATGAGCGTGCT
>USBG01000031.1 GCA_900552855.1 uncultured Phascolarctobacterium sp.
TGGTATTAATGCTTTTAGCAGCTTTTAGCCTAGTATATTCTAGTTACCATATTATTGAAACTGGCGAGCGTGGTGTAGTACTGCGTTTAGGAAAGTTTACTGGTATTATGAATGAAGGTTTGAATTTTAAAATTCCTTTTATGGAAAAGGTTGTACCAATGAGTATTCGTGATGATAAGTTTACACTTAAGCTAGAGGTTTCTAGTAGTGATATTCAAAGCATTTCTGTTGAAGAAAGCTTGGTATATGCACTTAATCCTGAAAGCGTAGGCAAGGTTTATCAAACCTATGGTACTAAATATGCAGATATTTTGATTCGTCCTGCTTTGGCAGAAATTACTAACAGTGTTATTGCTGCCTATCCTATCGAGCAGTTTGTTGAGAAAAGAACTGAAATCAGTAATAAAATTCGTGAGAAATTTGTTCAGCGTATGGAGGGAACTGGTGTAGTTGTCAAATCTCTTAGCCTGACTGAGCATGATTTTAGTGATGAATACAATAAAGCTATTGAAGCTAAAAAGGTAGCGGAGCAGGGTGCGTTAAAGGCTAAGTATGACTTGGAACGTGTTACCTTAGAGGCAGAGGCTCAGCTGAAGAAGCAAAAATCCTTAAATGAGCTTGTATTGCGCGAAAAAGCTATTGATAAATGGGATGGCAAGCTTCCTCAATACTATAGTGGCGACAATCTGCCCTTTATTAGTTCTAAATAAGACTGAAAAATTATGGAGAAGTGAGCTGTGCTTCTCCATATATGCTTTATAATACTTGTGAAAATATGCTAAAATATGGTGTAAGAGACTGTATAGCCATAAGAATTTTTGCGGATTGCGCTGAGTGTGATTTGTAGAATAATGATTGTTTTTAGGTGGGAGGTACATATTTTGAGAAAATTTTTAGTTGTAGACTTTGAATTCACTACTTATACAAGACCTGTTGGCAGACCTAGCGGTTATTTTTCTGAGATTATAGAAATTGGTGCTGTGCTGCTCAATGGTGATACCTTTGCTGAAGAAGGACGCTATCAAAGCTTTGTAAAGCCCAAATTCTTCCCTAAGCAGGCTAAGGATTCTTTGGCGTTTTGTATGATTACCGATAAGGATATGAAAGCCGCTATTGAATATCCTGAGATGGTAAAAAAGATGGCAGATATGTACGTTCCTGGCGAAACATATCTTGTTGCCTGGGGCGATAGCGACTACAAGGTAATTGATACTGCCTGCCAACGCTACAAGATTGATAATCCTATTCTTAAGGAAGATTATCTTGATTTAGCTTATGCTTATAAGCTGATGCATGATCATAACTACACCACTGGTCTTAAGGCTGCTACTGAGGAGCAGGAGGTAGACACTGCAGGCTTGTGGCATACTGCCTTTGATGATGCCAATAACACAGGCAAGCTACTGAAAAAGCTGATTGAAAAGGGCTGGAAGCCTGAGGATTATTTCCAAAAGCTAGCAGAGCTGGAGGCGGAAAAGCAGCAATAAAGATATTTTATAAATATTAGTGATGTTAAGGAAAAGGAGGAGTACGAGGATTGAGCGTGCTTCTCCTTATGTTTTTGGAAAATTAGTATATTTGTAGTTGGTTATGGGCGATAAGTTATTGATGGTATAGGTGGAGCTTCATTAGAATAAATGTCGCCTTGGTAGCGACCAACGCAGAAGAAGTATTTTATATAATAGGTATGTAGGTTGAAGAAATACTTAATGTGGGATGTCCTTTAGGCTGTGTGGGAGCTGCATGGAGGAATACATGGTGGCTATAGGAGAGGTGCTTATGAGCAGACATAAATTACGTAAATGTCCTAAATGTGGTAGCAATAATGTGGCAGAGATTTTGTATGGTATGCCTGATTTTAATGATTACAAGCTGCAGGCAGATTTAAAGGCTGGCAAAATTGTTTGTGGTGGCTGCTGTATAAGTGGGAATGACCCAGAATATAGATGTAATGAGTGTGGCTGTGAATTTGGAAAAGACTGTTAAGTAATGAGTTTGGGGAGGTAGTTGCCAATGCCGTTAAAGATAGTACGCAATAATATTGTTAATATGGAGGCTGATGCCATTGTAAATACTGCCAATTATTTTCCTATTGTTGGCAGTGGTGTTGATTCAACTATTTATGAGGCAGCGGGCTTTAGGCAGCTTTTGGGTGAACGCCAAAAAATTGGCGAGATTCCCTACGGTGATGTAGTGGCTACGCCAGCCTTTGCTTTGAAGTCTAAATATATTTTTCATGCGGTGACACCTTGCTGGCGAGGTGGTGATAATGGCGAGGCTGAGCTTTTGCGCAGCTGCTACGAAAAAATTATGCAGTTGGCGATTACTTATAATTGCCAAAGCATAGCTATGCCACTTTTAGCAACTGGTAACAATGCTTATCCTAAGGGACTATCTTTGCAGCTGGCTACAGAGGTTATTACCTCATATTTAGCTAATTTTGACATTATGGTCTACTTAGTAGTATACGACAAAGCTTCCTTTACTGTGGCTGGTAAGCTGTTTGCAGACATAGAAAGCATGCTGGATGAAAGCGATATAAAGGACGAGTATTTTTATGAGGAATTTGAGTGCTTTGAAAAATTTATAGACAAAGGCTATAAAGAAAATAGAAGGCCTCATAATGATTATCAAGAGAAGCTATGCTGTTCATTAGAATACGATGATGTTCGTGAAAAGAAAAGCAGATTTAGCGCTGCTCCTAAAGCCGATGCCAAAAAGAAAATTAGTGGTATTGAGCTTGATGAGGCGCTGACCAGACTATTAAAAAAAACAGAGCCTGTAAGCTTTTCCGAAAAGCTTTTTCAGCTGATAAATGAGCGTGGCATGGATGATGTTGAGGTATATAAAAACGCTAATATCGACCGTAAGCTATTTTCAAAATTACGTAAAAAGAATTACAAGCCTAGCAAGAATACGGTAATTGCTTTGGCTATTGCTTTAAAGCTAAGCCTTGATGAAGCAGAGGAGCTATTGCAGTATGCAGGCTTTGCCTTGGTCCCTAATAATAGGTTTGATAGCATTATCAAATACTGTTTCAAGCATGAGGTTTATAATATTTATGAGATAAATATAGCCTGTTTATAGTGCTAGACGTGGTGACTACAAGCGCTTATACGAGTGCTATTGGAATATTTATAATCAGGCATTGGCAAATGGATATAATGAAATTGCAGTACCTAATATGGGAATTGTGGGCGGATATCCTGAGGATAAGGCACGTGGTATTGCTATTAAGGCGCTGTGTGAATGGTGTGATGCACATCCTTTTTCCGGACTTAGAGTAATGTTAATTTGTGGTACAGAAAAGAGAAGTTAGGAATATAGTAATAGCTATGAACGCTTTGATGAAAAAGGCAGAAAACCCATAGAAAGCAGTATTGATGAGGATAAGCTGTATAACAGTACTAGGTAAATTATTATATGAAGAATTTTGAATTCCACAGAGATACAGAGCGTCAGTATCAGGAATATGCAGAGCTGCTGAAAAAGCTGTTTTTTGTTTGATTTATAATAAACTCCTGCTAGAGCACTGAGTTAGTGTTTCTGGCAGGAGTTATTTTGTTTGCGGAGAATTATTCAAGATAAGACTTTTTATATGAGGAGACGGATATGGAAATAATTAGAGAAATGGGCTTTCGCAAGCTATATCAGCAATATGTGTATATAGAGTATAAGGACAAGCCGGATGTTTTAGCACAGTATTTTGCAGGTGGTGAAGAGGCAACGGGCGTATTGGCCTTTTGCTATGTGGACCATGAGGCTGGACTTACCTATGAGGTGCTGGCGCTTGCAAAACGAGATGGTGAAGTACTTGATTTTTATGCTGGCAATGATGATATATCTATTATGCTAAGGTATGCAACTGTAGCCGAGGCAGAGGCGCTGCTGCTGCCGAGCGTATTGCCACCATTAAAGGCTTACGCGGACAAGGTAGAGCGTGTGGTAATTGGCTATGCTCACAGTGAGAATGTTGCTAAAGCACGGCAATTGGTTAACCTGGACCCGTTCAGGCATGAGGAATATCCTGACGATGTATTGGTATATCTAGTCCATGGAGATGACCATATAGAAGGCTGCTATGTGCGTGTTGAAGGCATAGGTGAGATGAATTTGACAGGAACGCTTCTTAATGAACCAGAGTACGATTTTGGTTTGCACGTAGGCGATAGCTTCGATTTTTATCTTGTTAAAAATGAACGTGGCATTATGTGTATGGCGATGAGATAGAGATTGATGTGATATTTTGTTTATAAGTAAAATATAAAACCTGAGTTTTTTGTAAGAGAGGCTCAGTTTTTTAAAATATGATTAAATTATATGAGAGCAATGAATTAAGTGTCAGAATTTGTCTGTTTCATATTGTATAATTGCATATATAATGAAAAAGAGGTTTTATATGCAGGATTTAATCGGTCTGTGGGGAATATATTAGTTATACAATTTGCTTAGGAAGGGAGTGAGTAAAGTGCTTACAGCTGGTTGGGCTTTAAAGGAATATGAAATTAATGACAAATTTTATTCTGAGGACGAGCTGTGGGGCGCTATCAATAATGTTCTCAGTCCTAGAAGCAAAAATACTACAAGCTATAAATTTTGTTTTTTGAAGTCAATTTTAGATAATATATACAACGTAAATGAAAATCTAGAAATGTCAATGCTTGATATTTTTTCACGCTTTGCTGAGATTTATTGGAACCTTATCGTAAAGCATCATCTGAATCAGATTCAACGAGGCAAAAAATCTGCTATAGGTAATTTGATTGAGGAAACTAGAAAGCGCAGTAATGCATGTGATGATATGCGCTATGAATGGCTGCCAGAGGCAGAAAAGCAGCTGTTGGTACGTTGTGTAGTAACAGAATGCAGCAAATATGTTGTAGGTGCATTGTGTGCAGATTTGCGTGGTATCGTTTATGGCTTTGATAAGCGGAAAACTAAGATTAAGTTTAACTATAGTGCGTACATTTTCTTGGTTAAATATGCTTATATGATAGGTAAGCTTAATTACTTTGAATGGATTAAGTACATGGAAGGTATTAATGATAGAGAAGTGACCTACAATATAGCTTCTTGTCTTGATGATTCTTCTAAGCGTACCGATTTGAGTCGTTATAGAAAAATGTTGATGGATGGTCTTAACCAGCATACCTGCTTCTATTGTGGCAAGGAGCTGCGAAGTAATTGCGATGTGGACCATTTTATCCCTTGGTCCTTTGTTAAGGATGATAAGGCGTGGAATTTTGTAACTTCATGCAAAAGCTGTAATTCTAGTAAGAACGATAAACTTACAGAGCGTTTTTACATTGATGCAGTGGTTAAGCAGAATCAGGAGCTGAAACAAAAGCCGATGCTTTTGAACGAATTTAAGATGGATTTTGAAGGCTATAACGATAATAGACTGTTAGACATGTATAATAGTGCAGCGTTTAATGGCTTCGTAACTGGATGGCGACCAAGAGGGTAAGTGTTTTAGATTGTTTAAGGAGATTACCATGTCCACTCTAACCTTTTACCAAAACAATGCTATAGAGTATGCTGCAGAGACTGCCAATGTGGATTTTACAGCTACGCAGGAGCGTTTTCTTAAATACTTGCCAATTGGTAGTCATATTTTGGATTTTGGCTGTGGCAGCGGACGTGATAGCAAATGCTTTTTTGAGCGTGGCTATGCTGTTACGGCTACGGATGGCTGCAAGGAGTTTGTGGCGCTGGCAAGCAGTTATACTGGTTTGGAAGTTAAGGAGCTGCTTTTTAATGATTTGGATGCTGAAAACGTATATGATGGCGTGTGGGCCTGTGCAAGCATTCTTCATTTGCCTAAGGAGGAGCTAAAGGACGTGTTGTGCAAAATTTGCAGAGCTCTTAAAAATGGTGGCTATTTTTACACTAGCTTTAAATATGGTTCCTTTGAAGGAAAAGTAAATGGACGTTATTTTACGTATCTTGATGAGGATGGCTTTGCGGAGCTTTTGGCTGCTGTGCCTGAGCTTAAAGCTATTGAGCAATGGGTGAGTGGCGATGTGCGTACTGGTAGAGGTGCGGAAAAGTGGCTGAATGTGATTATGCAAAAGGCCTAGTGTAATGGCTGTAATTAAAAACAAAACTAGCTTCATTAACTAAAGAAAGACTAGAATTTGGGTATTTTGTACCGACCACTAAAAGTTGGATTATTGAATCTAACTTTTAGAGTCAAGTGCATTTTCTCAAATTCTAGTCTTTTTGCTTTGCGTAAATAAAAATTCTTAAACTATATATGGTTGGCTTAAACTGGTGCTTTGCTGCAATAGCCTTCTGTTTTGTTAATCGTTAAAGTCTATACTCATAATACTGCTAAACGCTATTTTTCTTCCGCCCTCTAGGATTATGAGTTTTGCGTATTCATCCAGTCTTTTAACGTGAGCTGTAATCCTTTGCGTGCTAGCTGGGGAAGCCTCGTCAACAAAGCAGATGGTTATAAGTGGCTTTTGGTTAATTATTTCTTGTAAATGGTCTAGCTGGCGCTTTAGTATTTCTAGCTCATATTCTGCGGGCTTTTGTTGCTGTTCAAGATATTGGCAAATATTTTTGATTGCTTCTTCGTGTCCGGATAAAGCTGCAAAGGGTGCAAACTGTGCTGCACGCATACCAAGAGCCATATGGGGGTGTTGGCGTGATTTAAGATATGGTTTATGCAAAATGGCAGCGTATTTATCTAAGGAGATTTGCTTCATGCTTTATGACCTCCAATTTGGGCATTGCGTTCGCGTCCTGTTGCTCCCTCCTCGTAGTTTAGACCACGTAGTAATGAATTTTTGCCGAAGCGTTTTTTGATATCTATAACAGTGTGCTGCAGCTTGTCCACCTTGTCACGCTTTGCTTGGACCTGTGGATCAACAGGCTCGTCAAAAAGAGATAGCTGAGTAGCAGTGGCTACATCTGTCTGATTTGCAGCAAGTGTATTATCTGCAGTAAGGCTAAAACGGCGTATTAGCAGCTGGGGCTTGACGATGCGGCGATAAAGCTCCGTCGCCTTATTAATTATTTCATTGCTTAAGGATGTGTGACCGTTTAAATGAATTGTGCCATGTGAATGCTCTGGTACCTGTCTACCATAGTGGTCAATTCTTATTTTGTCAATTTTTGACCTGGTTTCTGGTGCATCAAGATTAGAACGGTCATAGCCTATGGTAAGTACAAGCTGGTCTGTAACAAGGCTTTTGGCAGTTAGGTCAAGAGCGATGGAGTCAGCCATTTCTTTGATAACTATTTCACCCTTTTCCGTGGTGTAGGGAGTGTGCAGTACCTGTCCGCAGCAAATGCTGTGCTTAGACGGACGATAGGCTTTTATTTGCTCTATGGTGCAGGGTTCGTAGCCCCAGGCGTGGTCAATCAAAAGCTCTGCATTAATACCAAAAAGCTTGTATAATAGCTCCTCGTTATAATAGCTGCTTTTGGACCCCGTTGAGCAAAGCGCAATATCACCCATAGTATAAAGTCCTTCCTGCTCCAGCTTTTTGGCATAGCCCTTGCCAACACGCCAAAAATCAGTTAAAGGTTGGTGCGTCCAAAGCTTTTCGCGATAAAGCTGTTCATCTAAGTAGGCTATGCGCACTCCGTTTTTATCTGCAGGCATTTTTTTTGCTACGATATCCATTGCAATCTTAGCAAGATACAGATTGGTACCAATGCCTGCAGTGGCTGTTATTCCTGTAGTAGTATAAACATCCTTAACCATTTTTTGACATAGCTCCATAGGCGATAGTCCGTAGGTTTTAAGATAATGGGAAATATCTATAAGAACCTCGTCGATAGAGTAAACATGGATATCCTCTGGTGCAATATATTTTAAATAGACATTAAGAATATCTGTACTATATTTAATGTAATGAGCCATACGTGGTGGTGCAATGATAAAGTCTATGGCAAGGTCCTGATTTTTTTGCAGCTCGGAAAGAATGTATGACTTTTCCGTTAAGTGTTTACCGTTTAGTTTGGCTCTGCGAAAGCTGTTTAACTGACGCACCTTTTCGTTAACCTCAAAGAGGCGTGGCCGTCCGGGAACACCCAAAGATTTTAGGGCAGGGCTAACAGCAAGACAAATAGTTTTTTCTGTCCTGCTATTATCTGCCACAACTAAATTAGTATTCATTGGGTTGAGGTGGCGCTCTATGCATTCTACAGAGGCGTAGAAGGATTTTAGGTCAATAGCTAAGTAGATATGCTTCATCTTTAATCACCAATACGTTTTAAATATAGAACTTATGTTCTCGACATATTATAACACAAGCGGAAACAAAGGTAAATATATGTTTGTGTTTTATCAGGGTTATTCTTGTATCAATCAATTCAATTCAATTATAAGTGTGTATAACTTCTGTGCGTGCTCAAGATTCAAGGATGCTATGCTGATGAAATGACTGAACCTAAAATTGAAGTAACGGATAATGCATTTAAGATTACGCTGCCTAACGTTAATTTTGCTCCTGCAATTTTCATATCTTTATTTTTAATGCCAATTTTTATATGATATAATTTATAGAAGGTTAGGATATGAAATAATAATTGTATTTGTTAAAGGGTGGTGAATAGCAGTATGAGTTACTTAATTGAGGATGTGTTTAGTCCACGTTCATTTCCTCAAAATACGTATATTTATCGAAAGACGGATAGCGGAGAGAGTGTAGATGCTAGATTAAAAAGAGCATTAGCAATGAAGGGTAACCTTATTTTTGTCTCTGGTGCATCTAAATCAGGTAAAACCGTATTGTGCCATAATGTTATTGCTGAAGATAAATATGTTGGTTTAAGTGGTAATCAGATTGGCTCCAAAGAAGATTTTTGGAATCACCTAGCAGAACAGATACCATTGTCAGCTTCTATTGTTACTACATCTTCCGAGCAGACCAGCAATGCTAGTGGTAATAATATGGGTGTAAACGTCAACTTAGGTGTTTTGGCTATTCATGCAGGTGCAAATAGCAATTAGGGAGAAGTTGCCAACACTCAAATAGCATTATCAAAATCAAGAACAGAACGCCAAATTATACGCTACCTTATTGATAATAATAAGGTCCTTATTATAGATGATTTCCATTATGTTGCCAAAGATGTGCAGATGTATATTGCAAGAACTTTGAATACAGAGCTGTTTAATGGTTTAAAGGCTGTTATTATATCTTTGCCCCACAGAAGTGATGAGGCTATAATCTGTAATCCGGACTTAATAGAAAGAACGACTTCAATCGAAATTCCTCCTTGGGAAAAAGCCGAGCTAAAGGAGATAGCGGTAAAAGGTTTTAATTTACTGAAGCTTGATATCTCGGACGATGATGTTGAATTACTGGCCAGGGAAAGTATAACATCTCCACAGTTGATGCAGGATAATTGTTTTAATCTTGCATTTGCTGCTGTTAACAATCATTTGAGTATCAATAGCGGACTTGTACAGAGTGCTTTTAGAGAGACTGCAAGTAATTACTCTCATTATGAGCGTATTGTAAAAAATATAACTTTAGGTCCATTACAGGGAAGAGGCAGAAGAAAGCTCTATAAGTTGCAAGACTCTAGCGTGGATATTTATAATTTGCTGCTTTTAGCGCTTAAAGCATATCCACCTGTAGTGTCATTAGACATAGCAGAATTAAAGCAACGTACTAGTGTATTGCTTATGGGGAACCAACAGCTTTCTAGCTCTGTTATCTCTGCTACGATAAATAAAATCATCAGACTTGTAAGAGACGTTATGCCCGATTTAGATGCTTTTGAATACAGCAACCAATGCCTCTATATTTTGGACCCATTCCTATTATTTTATCTGAGATGGAAAATTTAAAAACTAAAATTAGTAACAGGTATGATGTGTCACCTTAAAGTTAGACTTTCACGAGACGACTTCGGTCGTCTCGTTTTTCTTTATGCATAAATAGGATACGTTTCTTTGTTGAAGGTTTAGAAGAAAGCAGGCAAATTAAAAATGGTTTTTAAATTGTATCAACTGAAACACTGTTTATTTTTGAAAGGTGAAATAAATGTGAAATGCATATAACAGCAGGAAATTTTATCGTCTGGTAGAAATGTATGCGGGGGGGGAGATATTTGTTGTTTAAACATTAAGATTTTCTCGGAACCAAGATGTAATATAAACTCATTGGGAGGGATATTTATGAGCTTAAAATATAAATGCCCGGAATGTGGAACTCCGTTAGGCTTTGAAGGATTGTGCAGGACTGGGAATATAGAGAATGTCCTGAATGTAGAAAAAAGATGAAGTATCTTGCTCAAATTCATTGGGATACGATTATGGATTGTGCTGAAGGAACCTTATATGTTGAAATTTGTCCGGAGTGTAGGATAATCACCATGTTTCATCAGCAGACCTAAAAGGAGAAGCCTGTATGGATAATATGATTACAGTATTTATACAAGAAAATAGAATTCTTATCACACTAGTAATGGGTATTGTGGTTTTAATAGGTAGCATAATGAATTGGAACTGGCTTTGTGACCCAACTGGAGCCCCAGACTCTCAGCTTTATGGCAGAGGCTCTAGAAGAATAATTTTTTTAGCAGCAGGAGCCATCTTGATCGTGGTTAGTATTTGGGAGTTTGTATTGGGATGTAAATAAGGAGGAATACAGCATGTTAAAAGTAGAAGATATTTTAAGAGAAGACTTTGATTGGGAAAATGTAGAAATTGATGAAGATGAATTTGATGCATTAGAAACTGAATTGATTATAGATTATTTGAAGAAACACTCTCCAGAAGAAAGACAGCTTTTGGCAATAGACTGGAATTTTGATAATTCTAAAGATGTTATCAAATGGATAGTAGAGCAGCCTGACACTGATAAAGGAACAGCTTTATTTTTATATTGGTATATGAATCCTCAATTTTTTAAGAAATATAAAGATAGAGAAGA
The DNA here is from genome assembly GCA_900552855.1 of uncultured Phascolarctobacterium sp. Classification (GTDB taxonomy): domain Bacteria; phylum Bacillota; class Negativicutes; order Acidaminococcales; family Acidaminococcaceae; genus Phascolarctobacterium_A. Next base: position 10,902 of record USBG01000031.1, read on the forward strand.
GTGTGAAGAGGAGGATAGTTGGGCTTTAGAAGATTTTGATATTGTAGAAACTATTGAAAAAAATTATCTTTCTGGATTCTATAAAAATCAAAAGTATGCTTTTGACCCTAAAAATGACCCATATAATTCTGATTATGATTGGACAGACGAAGTTAATGATGATGAAATGAAAAGAGCTATTCCTGAAGAGATGTACGCTGCTTTAGAGGGAGAAGTTTTGGAGAGTCCAAATTGGGAAGAAGGGATTCCTGATGAAGTTACAGCTGTACTCGATAAGCTTTATGAAGTTGGAGGAGCAAGCTTCAGATAAGTTTGCCAAGCCTGTTTCCGCAGTGCTGAAACTTCTTTAAAGGAGGATACACCTATGTTTGAAGCATTCTATGAGATGTACGAGTCCGAGGAGCGGGAAGTAGTAGCTTTAATCCGCAATTGCATCGGAGGAGGATATAACAATAAGGGAAACTTTTGGGAAATGACTGTTGTGACACTGGGTATGGTGTTTTGTGACACAGGAGAGCTCGATATTAAAGAAGGAAGAATGGAATGGCCTGTTACAGATGAAGAACGAAATGGTGAAAAGGGTTGGGGCAGATTTGGCAGAGAACAAATTTGTCGAGTAAAGGTTAGAAGGCTGTTAGAGGAATATGTACCACCTCACACTACTCCAGAAAAATTCAATTGTTGGGCTATTACTGAGGTGATGGAAGAAGCTGTAGTTTGTCCAGAACTGCAGAATGTTTTGGACGAATATAATAAACCTGTAGTTATTGAAGACAAGGTATTGGGTACTTTAACCTTAAACAGAGATCTTGATATGTTTGAGGCAAGTATCATTTGGAATGGTAGTGATATTTCTCTTATGCTGGAGGTTAATTCTGAAAGCAAGTCTTCATGGAGTCGTGCTCGTACAGCGGCTAAGAAGCTATTTACAGAGCAGCAGGCTTGGGATAAGAGTATGCGTGAATTTGCAGCTAAAAATCTTACTGCACTAGCTAACGAATGGCTTGCGGATGATGATGAAAAGAAAGATGCAGAACCGATTACAGAAAATGTCTTTGCACAGCGTATTACACTTTCAGAGTTATCTGTTACATCTGGTGGTAGCTTTACTGCTTATTACAATGACGACGATATGTTTTGGGGACACGCAGTTGAGGTTGGCGGTTCTTTAAAGAAAGGCATTACCTATACTAATATTACAGGATGAGCTGGTGAGATTTTAAGCTCCAAAAGGAGGATAATTATGAGTTATGATTTAATGGCATTTGAGATTTCTAAAGCACCAAAAGAGAAAGAAGATTTTTTAAAATGGTATGATAAACAATCAGAATGGGAAGAAAATCATGATTATGATGATATCAATGTGTCATCCGAAAAACTTCAAAATTTCTATAAAGAAATGATAAAAACTTTTCCACCTATGAATGGAGCAGATTGTCCAAGTGATGAGGAAATAGAAAATAATCCTGAACTAGAAGATTATTTAACAGATTATTGTATAGGTTACGATGTAATATACATTGCTTTTTCTTGGAGTAAAGATGAGGAAGCCTATAACTTAATGAAAAAGCTTTGTAAAAAATATCAAGTTGGATTCTTTGATGTAAGTGGAGATGGAGATGTTTTCTATTGGAATGAAGATGAAAAGAATATAGATAAAAAAGAAAATAATAATTGGCAGGCGATGTATGAGGAGAACAAAGAAAAATTTAGATGCAAAGTAGATTTAGAAAGCTACTTTACGCAAAATAAGATAGGCGAAATGGCTGTAGACACCATAGAGATTGGCGATGTAAGCCTGCCAACTGGTGAAATTTTAGCTTGTGATCCGTTGGTTGAGCTGGGTGAAGCCAAAGCATATATTCAAAAAACTCCAGTAGGTAAATATCCTGTAAGGATTGCGGTAGTACCAAGCGAAGATTATGGAGATAGATATGCTTGCGTTAAGGTTGAATTTAGCAAGAATACCCCAGTGGTTTATGAATTAGCAGTAACCGGCGAAGAAGAAAAAATGGACGAGGCTGCTGAAGATGAATATTATGGCTTTGGTGTAGATGCAGGAATGGGCTGCGTAGCTGATAAAAAATCTCAGGATGAATACATCAAATATTGGAACAAACTAGAGGAGGATGGCGAAGCCGACAATCCCTATGATGATATATTTGAAGAGCTGTTGTCAGAAAGTGCAAAGCAATTTCCCAAATATCAAAGAACAGGTGGCGATTGGGCTAATTGGACAATTCCAGGCACTGAGCTAAATATTCCTATCTTTGCTTCTGGCTGGGGAGATGGCTATTATCCTTGCTATTTTGGTTATGATGAAAAAGGAGAGCTTTGCGGCTTTTATATTCTCTTTATAGATATTGAAAAAGAGTATTCTGACGAAGAAGAGGAATAATTATGTTAGATAAAGATATGCTTGAAGTTTCAAAAAGAAATGCAATTTTAATAAATTATTCTGAAGATGAAAATAAAGAAAAATTACCCAAAGGAAGCTCAAAGATTGGTGGAAAACCTGATTTACCAAAGGATTTTCAATGGTTTTACTTTAAAGGGGAGGATTATAAAAATAGAGTTGAAAACAGACCGCTTTCATTTTTAATGCAGATTAATTGTGAAGAAGTCCATAAATATGATAAAGAAAGCCTTTTACCTGAAAAAGGAATGTTATATTTTTTCTATGAGTTGTTGAGTATGTCTTGGGGATTTTCTCCACAAGACAGAGGAAGTGCAAAAGTTTTCTATTATGATGGAGAAATAGAAGATTTGGTTTCTGCTGATTTCCCTAAAGATATGGAAAAGGATTGTATAATTCCCGAATCTAAAATAGATTTTGAAAACATGAATGACTATCCTATTGATTTCTTTGATTATTATGACCCTGATGATAGTGATGAAGATATGGATAGAAAAGAAAAGGAGTTTGCAAAAGAATTAGATGAATTGGGATATAAATCTGATACTACAAAACTTTTAGGACACCCAGAATTTATTCAAGGAGATTGTTGGGAAGAATGTGAGGGAGTGTCTAGAAAAAATATTTATTATGGTTCTGCTCCTATAAAATATGGCAGTGATGAAGTTAAAAAATCTATAAAAGAAAATGCCAAAGATTGGATTTTGCTTATGCAAGTAAGTGAATTGGAAATTGGAGATTATGGATTATATTTTGGAGATAGCGGAAAAATATATTTTAACATCAGAAAAGAAGATTTAAAGAATAAGAACTTTGATGATGTTTGGTTAATTCTTCAATGCTATTAAGTGAAGGTGGTTTTTAGAAAAGATTTTTTGAACAGAAAAATAGCAAAGTTAGTCAAATTTGTCTATCTAAAAAAATAGATTTTTGCTTTTTTAAGATAGATAATAATAGGCAGTTAAATATGTACGAAGTATTTAATCTGTTGGAGGATAGCGGAGAAAGTGCATTTGTTAAGTATTATCGACTATTATTGGTATGTTGCTGAAATATGGAGCCGAAAAGAGGGAAATAAATTCGAGGGTGATGTACTATTGCAGTGGTGTAGTATGTTAATTTTCTTTCCTTGGCTTGCAATGATTGGTCATTACACAAATTGGCTGATTACACTGTTGTTGTCAATTTGTGTTAGTGGGGGTCCTTTAGTATTTTGTAAGATGCGTTATACTAAAAAAAGAAAAGAGGAACTCAGTAAAGATTATAAAAATATAAAATGTGAAGGAAAATTATTGCTGAAAATAATATTGCTTACTGCAATGTTTTCTTGCATTGAGATCATGTTAATGTTTTATTTGGAATTTATGAATTTTAAATAGCAAGAGTAAAACAAGTATTTTTATTTCGTTAGAGGAGGTGTGTTTATGAAACTTAATAGCAAACGCATTAATTTTGAATATACGCCAGGCGATGAAATCTTTACTTTCCCTGAGCAGACTGGCTTACCATTTATTTTCGATGTGGATGAGGAGCTTACCGACAATTCTGCTGCTATGGATGCAGTGGGAGAAATGCTGGATGAGGCGGAGAAATTGGCGGAGAAGGCCAAAGCCGCCATCAAAGCGGCGCTGGCGGACGAGGACAGCCGCTACCATA
>USBG01000032.1 GCA_900552855.1 uncultured Phascolarctobacterium sp.
ATAATAGGGGCCATTGGATATAGGGATGGCATACCTGTTAAAAAACTACTTAATAAAGGTGTCAGGATACCTATAAATAAACCCTTACGCCAACCAAGAAGCAGTCCCGCCATAAGTACAGGGATATGCATAGGTAGAAAAATTTTTCCTGCCATGCCAAACATATGAAAGGCAATGGGCAGGAGCAGGCCGCAGGCTAGAAAAAGTGCGGGCAGGGTAAGCTGTTGTTTTATGTTCATGATAATTTGCATTCCTTTGAATTTTATAAATATTTTCGCAAAGAAAAAGCTATGAGGGCGCACTCCTTCAAGAAGTGCTGTAGCCTTCATAGCTTTTGCGTTTTTATATAGTTGTTTATAGCTTAAGATACCATTAATTTTTAATAGAAAAAGGAGTAAGACACCATAAATGTTAGTTTTTTTATTAGGCTGTCTTTGTATACAGTTTTGTGGCAGTTATTTGATTGCAGCAGCTTTTGGGGACTTACTCTGTATTGCTGCCTAAGCTGCTTCTGCAGCCTTAAGTCACTCTTGTGACCGATTTAAGTTGGCGTTTTACATAGTAGTGCCATTAGTTAGGGTGATAACCTGCATTTTAGCCTCTGCCTGTTGTCCCTGATTAATATAGCCGTAACGTAGCATTTCCTTTAATACAAGCTGCTGACGTTTTTTACATTCATGAGGATTTTCTAAGGGGTTAAGAGCGCTGGGAGCATAGGGCAGTGATGCTATTACTGCAGCCTCTGCTAAGGTTAACGCTGAAGGTGCTTTACCAAAATAGAGGCGGCTAGCATCGTGAATGCCGTTGGCGCCTGCTCCGAAGTAAGTGGTATTTAAATAAAGCTCTAAGATTTCGTCCTTGGAGTATTCTGATTCCATGACTAAGGACAGAATTGCTTCATACACCTTTCTTTCCATAGATTGCTCGTCTGTTAATAGTACATTTTTTACAAGCTGTTGGGTAAGGGTACTGCCTCCCTGGAGAACCTCGCCAGCACTCATATTAATAAGAAAAGCGCGGGCAATGCTGGTCAGTGCCACGCCATCGTGATTATAAAAGTCGTGGTCCTCGATAGCTATAAGTGCTCTGGGAACATCCTGAGACATAGAGCTTAAGGGAGTCCAGTCAGGTCTTTGACGAATAGGGTCTATATATTCGTCAAGGTTCATAGCTATATAAAATTTTTGCATAGGCTCGGGCCACTCCTCTTGGGGTGGAAGCAAGGCAAAGAAAATAGCCTTGACAGCCTTTTCCTTATGCTTATCCTCTTTATTATCCTGCTCATTGCCCTGAGAAGAGCCTTGCTGCTGCTCCTGCTTGATTGGCGGCAGGGATGGCTGATCCTCCTTGACGAAGCTGTCGTAGCCAACCATGCCTGCAAAGATGAGCAATGCCATAATTATTGTTTTCACCATAATAGTGTACCTCTCAATTGAATACTTACTATTATTTTAACAAGAAAGCGCTGTTTTGGCAAAGACTTGTAGCAATGCTGCTTGTAAATAGTTGTAAATGACTAAAGAGCTGGAGCTATAGCATGATTTGCGCTGAAGGGGGAAGCCGTGGTAAATGGGAGTTGCTTTTTGCTATTTCCATAGTTGTATTTTATGAAAATTTAAAATATTCATAATTTGATGTTTGTATAGAAATATTGCATTAAGTATGAATATTCAGATTTTTGTGAATAATGTTAATAATTAAATTTTAACGGTGATTACGCTAAATAAATGAAGGTGATTGCTGGATTTTTTATGGACCAGCTATTTTAATGGATGACAAAGTCGAGGAAGTGGCGAAAAATGCTGAAATAAAGCGGATTTATCAGTGCTTATAAAAGGGCGGTAATGAAAAATATATTATGCTGTTTATGTTGGCAGAAACGCTGTAAATGAGAAAAATTTTATTTTTTTATTAAAATAAGTGAAAAAGTACTTGCAAAATTATACAATATGGTTGTATAATTATTAATCATGTAAAGGAGGAAGGATATGAAGGTAAGTGTTATTGGAGCAACCGGTTATGCTGGAGTAGAACTTTTAAGACTTTTAGACGGTCATCCTGAGGCAGAGATTACTGCTATTACCTCTGAAAGTAGTACTGGTGAAGCTATTGCTGCTATGTATCCGCATTTATCCGGTCGTATAGAGAAGAATTTAGATTCTATGAAGAATATCGAAGCAATTGCAGAACAAAGCGATGTTATCTTTATAGCCTTGCCTCATGGGCATGCTATGAAGATAGGCAAGCTGTTGCGAGGAAGCAATTCTAAGATTATCGACTTGGGTGGAGATTATAGATTTAAGGATTACAAGGTTTTTGAAGAATGGTACAAGGTTACTCATCAGGATCCTGAGGCAAAGGCCGTTTATGGACTTACAGAGCTGTATCGTGACCAGATAAAGGATGCCCGATTGGTGGCTAATCCAGGCTGCTATACAACCTGCAGTATTTTGGCCATGGTACCACTGCTGAAGTATGGTTTGATTGAAACCAAGGGAATTATAATTGATGCTAAATCAGGTACTACTGGTGCAGGACGTAGCCTGAAGCTGGGCAGCCTGTACTGCAGTGTTAATGAAAGCTTTAAGGCCTATGGTGTAGCTAATCATCGTCATACACCGGAGATTGAACAGGCTTATAGTGAGATTGCAGGCGAACAGGTTGTGGTGCAGTTTACTCCTCATCTTTTGCCTGTAGACCGTGGCATTTTTGCTACCTGCTATGCCCAATTAAAGGATGGAGTTAGTGATATGCAAATCGAGGAAGCATATCATGCCATGTATGGAAAAGAATTTTTTATACGTTTGCGAGGCAAGGGCAGTTATCCTGAGCTAAAAAATGTGCGCGCTTCTAATTATGTTGATTTAGGCTGGGAGATTGATAGACGCACAGGTCGTATTATTGTTATGAATTGTATTGATAATCTCGTTAAGGGTGCGGCTGGTCAAGCTGTGCAAAATATGAATGTTATGTTTGGAATTGAAGAAACAATGGGCTTAAGGGCGTTACCTATAGTTCCATAGCTTTAAAAGAAATGAGGGGAATTTTTATGAAAAAGATAGAAGGCTGGTTAACAGCTCCTAAAGGTTTTATTGTATCCGGTGTTAGAGCTGGCCTTAAGGCAAGCGGTAAGCATGATGTTGCTTTGATTTATAGTACTGCTCCTGCTGTTTGTGGTGCAGTTTTTACTCAAAATAAAATGTGTGCGGCTCCTGTGTTAGTAAGTCGTGAGGTAAATAAAAATCCAGGTGCTAGAGCTATTGTAGTAAATAGCGGTTGTGCCAATGCATGTACAGGTGAACAAGGCTTAACAGATGCTAAAAAAATGCAAGCACACTGTGCGGAGCTTTTAGGTTTGCAGTCTGAAGAGGTATTTGTGTGCTCCACTGGCGTTATTGGTCAATTTTTGCCTATGGAAAAACTGTTGGTTGGCATTGCAGATGCAGTTGACTGCTTAGATGAGAATGGTGGCGAGGATTGTGCTCTTGCTATTAAAACTACAGATACATTTACTAAACGTGCTGCTTATGAGGTAGAGCTTGGCGGCAAAACAGTCAAGATTGCAGGTATTGCTAAGGGCTCTGGTATGATTCATCCCAACATGGCAACTATGCTGACCTTTATTACTACGGATGCTGCTATTGCACCTGATGTTTTAAAGCGTGCCGTAAAGGCTGCAGCAAATAAGTCCTTTAACATGGTTGTTGTTGATGGCGATACTAGTACTAACGACAGCATGATTGTGTTGGCAAATGGTTTAGCTGAAAATGAGATTATTTATTCCGAAGAGCATCCTGACTATCCTGCCTTCTTTGAAGCTTTGCTGGCCTGCTCCACTGATTTGGCTAAGCTGATTGCCCATGATGGCGAGGGTGCGACTAAGTTTTTAGAGGTAAATGTAGTAGGTGCTGCTAACGAGGCGGATGCTAAGGCTGCTGCAATGTCTATTGCCAAATCTCCTCTTGTTAAAACTGCCTTCTTTGGTGAAGATCCTAACTGGGGACGTATTGTATGCGCAGCTGGCTATAGCGGTGCTGCAATGACTGCTGATAAGGTAAATTTGGAGATTGGTGGTGTGCGTTTAGTAGAAAATGGTATGAATTGCAATGTTCCTGCTCAGGACCTAGTACCCATTATGAGCGAGCATGATATTTCGATGACCATAGATCTGGCAGCAGGTAATGAAAAAGCAACTGTATGGACCTGTGATTTTAGCTATGGTTATGTCAAGATTAACGGCGAATATCATACCTAAGCTTAGTTAAACTAAAGGCTATTTCTATATTAGAATTTGTGTTTAGAATGTTATGTTATTTAATATGAGGGGAATTTTATTATGTTTGTAGATGACAAAAAGGTTGAGACCTTGATCGAAGCCTTGCCATATCTGGAGAAATTTAAAAATAAGATTATCGTAGTTAAATATGGCGGTAATGCAATGCTTAATGATGAGCTGAAAACCAAGGTGCTGCAGGATATTTTGTTTTTGCAATGCGCAGGCATGCGTCCTGTAGTTGTACATGGTGGTGGACCTGAAATTACAGCTATGATGAAGCAAGCTGGTATAAAAAGTGAATTTGTAGCAGGACTGCGCGTAACTGATGCAGCTACTGCTGCCATTGTAGAAACAGCACTTGTGGGCAAGGTAAATACTGATTTAGTTGGTCGCTTAAATCAGCTGGGAGCCAAGGCTGTTGGCTTAAGTGGTAAGGATGGTAAGCTGATTACAGCTAGAAAGCATTTGGCTGATGTATATGAGGATGGTAAAGTAAATCTTGTAGATGTAGGACTTGTTGGCAATGTAGAGCATATTAATACAGAGCTGATAAGGATTCTTTTAGATAACGGCTTTATACCTGTAATTGCACCTACAGGTATTGGTGCTAAGGGTGAGGTTTATAACATTAATGCAGATGTTGCTGCAGGCGAAATAGCAGGTGCTTTAGATGCAGAAAAGCTGTTGGTATTAACTGATGTTAAGGGTATTTATAGCAACTATCCTGATGAAGATAGCTTTCTTACTACAATGAGCTTTGAACAGGCTCAGGAGCTAATTATACGTGGTTCAGTTGAGGGTGGCATGATTCCTAAGGTTAGCTCATGTATCACTGCTTTGGTTAAGGGTGCTAAAAAGGCTCATATTATTGATGGACGTATTCCTCATAGTATTCTTTTGGAAATTCTTAGTGATAAGGGTGTTGGTACCGAGGTTGTAAAAAGCTGTAGAAGTTAAGAAGGAGGAGTAATGCTATGGATAAAAAAACTGTTATAGAACAAACTGAAAAATATTATCTTCCAGTCTTTGGTAGAAAGGCTATGGTTGTTGATCGTGGTCAGGGCTGCAGATTGTGGGATAATGAGGGCAACGAATATGTGGATTGCTTTGCAGGTATTGCAGTAAATTCACTTGGCTATAATCATCCTGCTCTTGTTAATGCTATTACTGAGCAGGCACAAAAAGTTATGCACTGCTCCAATCTTTATTACACAGAGATTCAGGCTAAGGCTGTAGGTGTTGTTGCAGAGGTTACTGGTATGGAGCGTGTGTTTTTTGCTAACTGCGGTGCCGAAGCTAACGAAGGAGCCTTAAAGCTGGCACGTAAATATGGCAAACAAAAGGCAGCCGGAAAGTTTAGGATTATTACAGCCTGGCATTCCTTCCATGGCCGTACTATGGCAACAGTTACAGCAACAGGTCAGCCTCATTATCAGGAGGGCTATGAGCCATTGCCCGCTGGCTATGAATATGTAGAATATGGAGATGCTGCTGCTTTAGAGGCAATGATGGGACCAGATGTGTGTGCTGTAATGCTGGAGCCTATTCAGGGCGAGGGTGGTGTTCATGTTCCAGAAGATGGATATCTACAAAAGGTACGTGATTTGTGCAATAAGTATGATGCCTTGCTGATTTTTGACGAGGTACAGACGGGTGTTGCACGTACAGGTGAATGGTTTGCCTATATGCATAGCGGCGTTAAGCCTGATGTACTTACTTTTGCTAAGGGTATTGGCGGTGGCTTTCCTGTAGCAGGCTTTGCAGTTCCTGAAAGCCTGGCACATGTCTTTAAGCCTGGTGATCATGGTGGCACCTTTGGTGGCAATCCCTTGGCCTGCGCCGCAGTTTATGCAACGCTTACAACAATTAAAGCAGAAAAGCTTGTAGATAAGGCCGCTGTTAAGGGTGAATATTTTATGGAGCTGCTTAAAAGACTTCAGGAAAAATATCCAGATAAGGTAGTAGATGTTCGTGGTCGCGGACTAATGCTGGGGATGGAGCTAAATCAATCAGGACAGCCCATAGTAGAGCATTGTTTGACAAATAATGTGATTGTAAACTGTACTGCTGGAAATGTTATCCGTCTTGTACCACCGTTGATTATTTCTATTGAAGATATTAATACTGTTGTGACAGCTTTGGATAAAGCCTTAGCTGCTCTGTGAAATATGGAATAAGAAATTTAAATTAAAGATAATAAATATTTATTAAAGCTTTAAAATGAGGGGATTATATTATGAGTTTAAAAAATAAAGATTTAATATCCATTCATGATTTATCTGTAGGTGAGGTTGCAACAATTCTGGATGTTTCCAGAAAGCTGAAAAATATGCAGAAGAAAGGAATTCCTCACGAATACCTGCGTGGTAAAACCTTAGCAATGCTTTTTTCTAAGGCATCCACACGTACTAGAGTTTCCTTTGAGGTAGGATTTCATCAGCTTGGTGGTCATGCGTTGTATTTAAATGATGCTGTAACACAATTAGGACGTGGAGAACCAATTCGTGATACTGCTCGTGTGCTGTCTCGCTTTGTAGATGGCATTATGATTCGTACATTTTCTCATGACTCTGTTATTGAGTTGGCAGAATATGCTGATGTGCCTGTTATTAATGGCTTAACAGATTTGCTGCATCCTTGTCAGGCTCTAACGGATATGTTTACTATTGAAGAAAAGCTTAAGGTATTGAAGGGACGTAAGCTAGTTTATGTAGGTGATGGTAATAATATGGCTCACTCCTTGATGTTTGCTTGCGCCAAGGTAGGTATGAATATGGTTTGTGCTAGCCCTAAGGGCTATGAGCCTAATCCAGAAATCCTTAAGCTGGCTCAAGAGGATGCTTTGCTGACAGGCTGCTCAATCACTGTAGATGAAGACATGTTCCGTGCCGCTAAGGATGCGGATGTACTTTATACTGATGTATGGACTAGTATGGGTGAAGAGGCTGAGCGCGAAGTCCGCTTCCAGGCCTTGCATAATTACCAGATTAATGCGGAGCTTTTAGCTGAGGCGCGCTCTGAAGCCCTTGTGCTGCATTGCTTGCCTGCACATCGTGGTGAAGAAATTACTGAGGAGGTTTTAGAGGGACCGCAATCAGTAGTTTTTGATGAGGCAGAAAACCGCCTGCACGTGCAAAAGGCTATCATGGCTCTGCTTATGGGAGATGACGTGCTTTAAGTCATCGTAGTGACTGCTTAATGCTGTTATAGTATGATGCTGTTGCCATGGAAATCCTGGCGTAAAACTGATGGTAATGTACGACTGATTCTTACGCCTTGCAGAATGCAGATTACAATCTGGTAGTGGTGTATAGTTGATGAAGATTGCTATTTGAAGGCTACTGAACTGGTGTTACTGTAGTTTGACTGCCTACTGCTGTAAAAGCTTGGCTTAAATAAGGTGTTTTGCATACGTGACTGCTGTATATTGCTTATATTAATGCATACAAGAATGAATATACAGTATAAATAAACAGAAAAACTGCTAATAATTATTAGTGATATAGTAAAAAGACTGAGGAGATAAATTCTCTTCAGTCTTTTTTATTTGAGGATTTTTCAGAAAATTTACGTATACAATAGACAAAAGTACAGTAAAATACTATAAATACACTACAATAATCCGTGAATAAGGCGTATATAGAGTGCTAAATAGATAATTACAGAAAAAATTCAAAAAAATACAGATATTTTTTAAAATGGGGTTGGCAAATCAAAAACACTGTGTTATAATACATAATCAATGAAACATTATTCACGACATGTAGAAAAAATATACAAAAAGTCGTGCGAAGGGCAAATGAGGAGGATATTATTATGAAGAAAGAAGATATTAAAAAAGTTGTACTTGCATATTCCGGTGGTCTGGACACTTCCATTATCATTCCGTGGCTGAAGGAAAACTACAATAATTGTGAGGTTATCGCTGTTACTGCTGACCTTGGCCAAGGTGATGAGCTGGTTCCTGTACATGACAAAGCACTTAAATCCGGTGCTAGCAAATGCTATATTCTGGATTTAAAGGAAGAATTTATTGCTGACTATGTATGGCCCACTGTTAAAGCTGGCGCTGTTTATGAAAAAAAATATTTGCTGGGTACTTCCTTTGCACGTCCGCTGATTGCAAAAAAATTAGTTGAGATTGCAGAAAATGAAGGTGCTGACGCTATTGCTCATGGTGCAACCGGCAAAGGCAATGACCAAGTACGTTTTGAGCTGTCTGTAAAGGCACTTGCTCCTGACATCGCAATTATTGCTCCTTGGAGAGAGTGGAGCATTCGTTCCAGAGACGAGGCAATTGATTTTGCTGCTGCTCATAACATCCCTGTTCCTGTAACTCATGACCATGACTACTCCATGGATAGAAATATGTGGCACTTAAGCCATGAAGGCTCCGACCTGGAGGATCCGTGGAACGCTCCTAAGGATGAGCTGTTTATCGTAACCAATATTCCTGAAAAAGCTCCTGATCAAAAGGAATATGTTGAATTAGAGTTTGTTGAAGGTGTTCCCGTTGCTGTCAATGGCGAAAAAATGAGCCCTGCAACCATCGTAGAAACTTTGAACGAGATTGGCATCAGAAATGGCGTTGGTATTACCGATATGGTAGAAGATAGACTTGTTGGTATGAAATCTCGTGGCGTATATGAAAATCCTGCTGGCGCAATCATTTACTATGCTCATAATGAGCTGGAAAACTTGTGCCTGGATAGAGCAACCCAAAGCTTTAAGCAAATGGTTGGTATTCGTTACTCTGAACTGGTATATGATGGTATGTGGTTCAGCCCCCTGCGTGAGGCATTGGATAGCTTTGTTAATGAAACCCAAAAAACTGTTACTGGTGTTGTAAGATTGAAGCTGTACAAAGGCAATATCATCAGCGCCGGCTCCAAATCCCCGTATTCCCTCTATAGTCAAGAGTATGTAACCTTTGGCGAGGATGAAGTTTATAATCAAGCTGACGCAACCGGCTTTATCAACCTCTTTGGCCTGCCTCTGAAGGTTAGAGCCTTAATGAAGAAGGGCAGCCTGAAATAATGGCTAAGCTTTGGGGCGGTCGTTTCAGTAAAAATACTAACGAGCTTGTGGACGCGTTTAACGCGTCCATTGAGTTTGATAAACGTTTATATCATGAGGATATCCGTGGCAGCATTGCTCATGCTAAAATGCTTGCCAAATGCGGTATCATCCCGGCAGAAGACGGGGAAAAGATTGTTGCCGGACTGCAGGATATTTTGAAGGATATCGAGGCAGGGAATTTTGCCTTTGAGGTTGCGTTAGAAGATATCCATATGAACGTTGAAGCTAGACTTACCGAGCGTATTGGCTCTGCTGGCGCTCGTTTGCATACCGCACGTAGCCGTAACGACCAGGTTGCTTTGGATATGCATATGTATATGAAGCGCGAGGTAACTGAAATTGCCGAGCTGCTGCTTAATTTTGAAAAGGCTTTGCTGAGCGTGGCCAAGGAGCATGAAAAAACCTTAATGCCTGGATACACTCATTTGCAAAGAGCACAACCGATTACCTTTGCACACCATCTGCTGGCATACTTTAATATGCTGCAACGTGACTTCCGTCGTTTAATGGGTGTATGGGAGGGTGCAGATATTATGCCTTTGGGTGCAGGCGCCATTGCAGGCACCACCTTTCCAATTGACCGTTTCTATGTAGCGGAGCAGTTGAATTTTGGCAAGGTATATGGCAATAGTATGGACGCTGTTAGTGACCGTGACTATGTTATTGAGTTTCTTTCCTTTGCTTCCATGCTGATGATGCATTTAAGCCGTCTCAGTGAGGAATTCTGCCTGTGGAGCAGTACAGAATTTGGCTTTATTGAGCTGGATGATGGCTTTGCAACTGGCTCCTCCATGATGCCACAAAAGAAAAATCCTGATATTGCTGAGCTGGTGCGTGGCAAAACAGGACGTGTTTATGGACATCTGCAGGCAATGCTTGTTACTGCTAAGGGCTTGCCTCTTACCTACAACAAGGATTTGCAGGAGGATAAGGAAGGCTTGTTTGATGCCATTGATACCATCAAATTCAGCTTGGCAGTATATCGCGATATGATTTTGACTATGACTGTAAATGTGGACAAGATGCAGCAGGCTGTAAGCAAGGACTTCTCCAATGCTACAGATTTAGCTGATTATTTAGTGCGTAAGGGCTTGCCCTTCCGTCAGGCCCATGAAGTTGTAGGTAAATGCGTTGCCTATGCTATTTTGAATGGTAAATTCCTGCCTGAAATCTCCATTGATGAGTACAAGGAATTCTCTGATTTATTTGAAGAGGATTTGTTGGAAGCACTTAAGCCGGAAAACTGTGTTGCTGCACGTAAATCCTATGGTGGACCTGCCTTTACTGAAAACGAAAAGCAATTTGCCATCGGTAACAAGGTGCTTTTTGAGCAGGAAGAAAAGCTGAACGAGCTGAAGGAAAAATTATAATTTGTAAAAGCATAGCTTGCTATTTTAGGACTGTCTGAAATATGGCAGTCCTTTTTGTTTTGCTCTCTAACATTATTTCACTAACTTGTCATTTCGTTTGGCAAATTTGTGATATAATGTAAAGTAGCCTAGTGTTATTTTTTTAGAGAAAAGTTGGTGATGTTTTTGTTTATTCAACTCCAGGGGCTTATTAGCTCTATTACTATTTTGGATGTTATTGATATAGTTGTTGTAGCATACTTTTTGTATCGTGTGTACCTAATGCTGAAGAACACTCATGCAGCAACTCTGTTCAAGGGTCTCATGGTGCTGGCATTGTTTATGATTATTTGCCGCAGCATGAATCTGCACGTTATTAGCTGGCTGCTGGAAAAAAGTATGACCATTATTATGGTTGCCCTGCCCGTTGTCTTTCAGCCGGAGCTGCGTCGTGCACTGGAGCAGATAGGTCGTGGCAGGCTGTTCCACAAGCGCAGTGAGCTGGATGAGCAGGAATTAGAGGACATGCTAGACAATGTAGCAGATGCTGCCAGAATCATGGGCAAAAATAAGGTTGGTGCCTTAATAGTATTTGAACGTAATTCTGGTTTGGCTGAGCGTATTGAAACAGGTGTTGCTATTGATGGCTTGGTAAGCTCTGGCCTTTTGCAAAATATTTTCGTAAAAGATACACCTTTACATGATGGCGCAGTAATTGTTCGTGGTAACCGCGTTATGGCTGCCTGCTGTTTATTACCATTGACAGAGAATCGCAATCTTAGTCAGGAGTTAGGAACTCGTCACAGAGCTGCAATTGGTCTTTCTGAACAGTCAGATGCAGTAATTGTTGTAGTCAGCGAAGAGACAGGTACAATCTCTGTAGCTCGTAATGGTGAGATTATGCGTTATTTGACAGTGGATGATGTAAAGGAGATTTTGCGTAAATCTATTTATCAGCCTCATAAAAGTACTACCTGGATTGAGAAAATTAAAAGCTTGCGAGGTGATGACCAATGAAATGGTTAGAGGATTTGCTGCAAAAGGAAAATCTTTTGGCGCGCATCATCTCTGTTATTGCTGCCTGCTGTTTATGGGTTTATGTTATGACTGACCAAAACCCTATTGTAGAACGCAGTGCAGACGTGCGCCTACAGCAAACAAATTTATCTGAAAATATGATGGTGTTTAATCTTCCTGATAGGGTTTTAGTCAAGGTGCGTGGCACTAGGACTAAGCTGATGGAGGGACTGGGAAATCATGTAACAGCAACTATTGACCTTAAAAATGTAACAGAGGGTCAGCAGAATATTCCTGTCATCGTAACCAGTACCGTAGGTGAGGTTATTGATGTAACTCCTCGTGAAATTGCTGTTTATGCTGATACCGTTAGCGAAAAGAATGTGCCTGTAGTTCCTAGGGTAGTTGGCGCTATGGCCAGCGATATGACGCTGGGTAACTGCATTATTAAGCCTGAGCAGGTTACCATTCGTGGTGCAACTCATCGTATTGCCCGTGTTAACAAGGTTGTAGCTCCTGTTGATGTAAGCAATCATAACGATACCTTTGTAACTAATAGCGAGCTGGTGGCAGTAAGCGACGATGGCTATGATATTCCCAATATGAAGATTACCCCTGAAAGCGTTATGGTTTCTGCAACTATGGTCAGCCAGATGATTACAGTTGACCTGCCGGTGAAGCTGATTACTGCCGGTGATATACCAGATGGTGTTGTTATAAGCAAGACAGAGGTTATTCCTGAGAAGGTACATCTGACAGCAGCTCCTTCTGTGCTGAAGAAGCTAGAATATATCAATACCAAGCCTGTTAATGTTTCTGGAATCACAGGAAGTGCTGTTATTGTGGCAGAGCTTGATTTACCTGAAAAAACTATTCCTGAAATGCGCAATGTGCAAATCAGATTTTCTGTAGAAAGGAAGTCTAATGAAGCTAAAGATAAATAATGTACGTATTAGCCTGCAGCGTGAAAATACTTTAGAAAGAGCTTTAAGCAAGAAGCTTGGAGTAACTGAGGATGCGTTGGCCAATGTACGCATTTTGCGTAAGGCTGTAGATGCTCGTAAAAAGCAGGATGTATGCATCAATTACCATTTGGAGGCAGATGTTGACTTGCCTGGTAAAGTGGTTAACAGGCTGCTAAAGGACAAGGACGTTGATAAGGCGGAGAAAAAGCTACGCCTGCATCCTAAGCTTGGTGAAGCTCCAATGCCAGGCCGTCCTGTGGTTATTGGCGCAGGACCTGCAGGACTGGTTGCTGCCTTGCAGCTAGCTAAATATGGGTACAAGCCCTTGCTTTTGGAAAGAGGTAAGGCTGTGGCTCAGCGTGTTGATGATGTGCGGCGCTTTTGGCAGAATGGCGAGTTTAACCCTAACTCTAATGTACAGTTTGGTGAGGGTGGCGCAGGAACATTTTCTGATGGTAAGCTGACTACCCGTGTTAATGACCCTGTAATGCAGGATATTTTGAAGCTGTTTGTAGATGCAGGTGCTCCCGAAAATATTCTGTGGGAGCATAAGCCCCATGTTGGTACTGATAAGCTTCGCGCTATGGTAACAGGTCTTAGTAAAGAAATTCGTGCTTTGGGTGGCGAAATCCGTTACGAAGCTCATGTTAAGGAGCTTATTATTAAAGATAATATGGTAGTTGGCGTAGAACTGGCTAATGGTGAGAAAATTGCCTCTGGAGCAGTAGTGCTGGCCTGTGGTCATAGTGCTCGCGATACCTATAAAATGCTGGCAGATAAGGGTGTAGGCATTACATCTAAGCCGTTTTCTATTGGTGTGCGTATCGAGCATCCACAGGAGCTGATAGATAAAGCTCAGTATGGTGATTTTGCAGGGCATCCACTTTTGGGTGCAGCAGATTATGCACTTGTTTATCACACCCCTGATAAAAGCAGGACAGCATATTCCTTCTGCATGTGTCCTGGTGGCTTGGTGGTTGCTGCAGCCTCTGAGGCTGGTGGTGTAGTTGTTAATGGTATGAGTATGTACAAGCGCGATAGTGGCGTGGCTAATAGCGCCTTGGTTGTGGGCGTAAGCAGTGCTGACTTTGGCAACGACCCGCTGGCTGGCGTAGAGTTTCAACGCAGATATGAACAGCTTGCCTTTGCTGCAGGTGGAAGAAATTATCACGCTCCTGCGCAAAACTTTGACAGCTTTTTAAAGAGAAGTACTCCTTCTCTGGAAAGCCTGACAGGTGGAACCTATCGCCCTGGTCTTACTCCCTGCAATTTAGATACAGTTTTGCCTGCCTATGTAACAGACACACTGCGAGCAGGTATTACTAGCTTCGGCATGAAGCTTAAGGGCTATGCTGATGGTGGTGCACTGTTGACAGGCGTTGAGACCAGAACATCTGCTCCTGTACGTATTGACCGCAGTCGTGAAACTTATGTTTCTGTAACACATGACCTGCTCTATCCCTGTGGTGAAGGTGCAGGCTATGCCGGTGGTATTATGAGTGCTGCCCTCGATGGCTACCATATTGCCTGGGCAATAATGCAGCGCTTTAAAGCTATGTAAAATAGATATTTTATAGAAGATATTCTTTAGGAGGAATTGAAATGGCTCGTTTAGTTGGTAATGATGGTGTACGTGGTGTTGCTAACGTGGAGCTTACTCCCGAGCTGGCCTTTAAATTAGGCTTTGCAGCAGCTACTTATTTTGGTAGAGAGGTGTCCAACCCTAAGCTGATTATTGGACGTGATACTCGTCGTAGTGGTCAAATGCTGGAATGCGCTTTATGCGCAGGTATTTGTGCAGCAGGTGGCAATGCACATATCTTAGGCGTTATGCCTACTCCTGCAGTTTCCTTCTTGACCAGTGTGGTTGGTGCAAACGCAGGCGTGGTTATTTCAGCATCTCACAATCCCTTTGAGGATAATGGTATTAAATTCTTCTCTCAAACAGGTCACAAGCTGCCTGATGCAGTAGAGGATGAAATTGCTGAAATTGTGGCAGCTCCCATTGACTACACTAAAACCGTTCGTGGTAGCAGCGTAGGTCAGGTTATTTATGAACATGGTATGGCAGAGCTGTACATTAAGCATGTAATTAGCACAGCATATACTAAGCTGGATGGTTTAAAGGTTGTTATGGACTGCTCCAATGGCGCCAATAGCGAAATTGCTCCGATAATTTTGCGTAGTCTGGGTGCTGAAGTGGTTACTATTTTCAATGAGCCTAACGGTACCAACATTAACAATGGCTGCGGCTCCACCCAT
>USBG01000033.1 GCA_900552855.1 uncultured Phascolarctobacterium sp.
GATACTCCCCTATAAAAATGGCTATTTATCAACTGTTTGTTGTGACATAGCCTTTTATTTTACCATATATCAACCACCTTATTTGGCATTATTACTACAAAAGCCTTGGCTATCACTTATATCAATATCTCTATCGTAAAAGCAACATTAATATAATAAAAACAGGCAGACCTCCTAAAGCTATACTTACACCTAGCTATAGGAGGTCTTTTTATTTATTCTTTAATACTTGGCTTTCTTTCAAAAACATATTCCGAAGCACTGGATAAATCATCGCGAAAGCTATAGCCTAAGCGATCGAAGTCTTTAATGCTCTCTGAATCTTCAACCTGGTTTTCTGCCATATAGCGTACCATTTCACCCCTCGCCATTTTAGCGTAGGTTCCCTTAGTAACCAGCTTGCCATTAGCCATCTCTACAAAAGAACAGGTAATATAGCAGTCATCAGGCTGTAAATATTTTTCTAAGCATTTGGAATATTCCTTGGACGCCAAATTAATGATTAAACCAGATTCATCGCGCACTGCATCATAAATGCGTTTTCCCCAATATGAGTATAAATCCTTAAAGCCGCCAATAGCAGCCTTGGCCTGCATTTCTAAACGATATGGTGTAACACCGTCCATAGGACGTAAAACACCGTAAAACGCTGATAAAATACGTAAATGCTCCTGCACATAGTCAAACTGCCCGTATTCAAAAACTGCTGGTGCCATATATTGAAATGCTATTCCATCATAAGCCAGTACTGCAGGTGTCAGACCATTGCCAAGCTCCATATTTTTAATACGCTGTAAATTTTGCTCAGCAATTTTATCATTACACTTCCACATGGCTTGTAGCTCAGAAGGATTCTGCTTACGCAGCCAAGCCAAAATCTCCTCAGCCTGCTCAAGATACATCGGTTCAGAAGTTGCAATAACAGCATCTATATCAACACGCATCTTTTTAGCAGGTGAAAGAATTATCTTCATTACAAATCACCTAACATGGTTTCAGGGTCAGTTGCCGCCTTTACCTTATCATTCGCCTTGATGATAAGGCCATTTTCGTCAATAAGATATGTAGTGCGAACTACGCCCATATATACTTTACCGTAGTTTTTCTTTTCCTTCCACACATCATAAGCCTCAATAGCCTGAAGTTCAGGATCTGCCAAAATAGTAAATTTCAAGCCTTGCTTTTCCTCAAATTTTTTATGAGAAGCTACACTATCCTTGCTAATACCAATAACCTCAACGCCCTTTTCCAAAAATTGCGGATATCTTTCAGAGTAACCACAAGCCTGCTTGGTGCAGCCAGCAGTATTATCTTTAGGATAAAAGTATAAAATAACCTTTTTACCCTTATACTCCTCTAAAGTATGCATTTTTCCATTTTGATCCGGCAGATTAAATGCTGGTGCTTTAGTACCAATCTCTAACATTTTTATTCCTCCTTATACTATGCACAAAATATTAGTGCAGCAATCATTTACTCAGTCAGCACAAGCTGATTCATGCTTATTATAGCGTATTTTAATCATTATTGACAATATACTTCTAATTTATTCACAGTATTTACAAATAAAGATTTTCTGATGTGCCGCACCAAAATTATATTTAACTACTTCTAAAAATCATAATATATCCTGACATATAGCTTATAAAATACAAAAGGTTAGGATAACTAAATATCCTAACCTTAATAAGCAATATAATAACACCTATCTCATTACATATAGAAGTACCACATGGTAAAGGCTGCCAATAAAATACGGTAAATAGCAAAGCTTGTAAGATCATACTTGTGCAAAAATTTCAAAAACCACAATACAGACCAATAAGCAACAACAAAGGAAACCACAAAGCCTATTGCTAAAACCTGCAAATCACCAGAAGTCAGATACTGCAAATTCTTTAAAAGGTCATACAAACAAGCTGCAAACATCAAAGGCACTGCTATCAAAAACGTATAGCTTGCAGCAACCTGTCGATTAAGACCTACTAAAAGACCTCCGGCAATAGTGCTGCCGCTACGAGAAAAACCCGGCCACAGAGATAAGAACTGGTAAACACCAACCCATAATGCTTGTTTAATAGTTATTTTATCCATATCATCTACAAGCTGGTCCTGTTTATCCTTAGTTTTATGCTCTGCATACATCAAAAGCAAGCCACCTAATACCAAGCCAATAGCAACAGTAAAGGGAGAGAAAAGGTATGCTTTAATGTACTTGTACAATAAAAAAGCAACAATCATCACAGGAACAATACCAGCTGCTATGTGCCAAACACTTAAGCCTTTATTAATGTCCCAGCCATCCTTAGTAAAGAAACGCATAAATCGTTCTTTATAAATAAAAACAACGGATAAGATAGCTCCTAATTGTACAAATACATCAAATACATCTGCCAATCTACCATCAAAGCCAAGCATATGACCAACAATAATCATATGTCCGGTGGAAGATACTGGCAAAAATTCTGTTAAGCCTTCTACGATACCAACAATAATTGCAATAAGATTTAAATCCATTACTATATCCTTTCTTTTTAACAAGTTAACGCTTTCATTATACACATATTAATTACTTACTGCAACTCTTAAGCTATTTATTTCACCTTTTAGTCAAATAAAATAAGAGGCAACCATAAGATTACCTCTTATTCTACATATTCTAAATTAATCAAGCCTTAATTAATCACCAAAGCAGATGCCTATCTGACGTCCAGTACGAATAATTTCACTATCGACAGGAACCTGTCTTGGCTGTGAAGCAGCTCTCTGGATATATACAGTAACAATCTGATCATGATAAAGAGAAACCATTACGTTATACTCACCGCGTAGGCAGGCCTCTGCTGCTGCTACACCATAGCGAGTAGAAAGCACTCTGTCAAAGGCTGTTGGAGATCCACCACGCTGCAGATAACCTAACACTGTACAACGAGATTCTATACCAGTCAGCTCTTCAATCTCATGTACAAGCTTTTCACCAATACCACCTAAACGCACTGGTTCAAAGCTTCCTTTGACCATACGCGCAACGCTCATTTCGCCGCCCTCAGGCTTAGCACCCTCAGCGACTACGATAATACTGAAGTTTTTTCCAGCAACCTTACGCTGATTAATCTTTTCAATAATAGAGTCAATCTTATAGGGAATTTCTGGTAACAGAATTACGTCTGCGCCACCAGCAATACCACTGTGCAATGCAATCCAACCTGCATAACGACCCATAACCTCTAACGCCATAACGCGATGATGAGATTCTGCCGTTGTGTGGAGTCTGTCCACAGCCTCTGTTGCCATTGCCATAGCAGTATCAAAGCCAAAAGTACGCTCAGTACAAGGTAAATCATTGTCGATGGTTTTAGGAACACCAACTACTTTTACATCACACTCTCGAGCCAATTGAGCACCAATATTCAAGCTACCATCGCCGCCAATCACTACCAATGCCTCGATATCGTACTTCTTTAAATTCTCTACAACCCTATCTCGCATGTCATGATAAACAATGTTGCCGTCATCATCCTCAACAGCAAATTTAAAAGGATTATCTCTATTAGTAGTACCCAGTATAGTACCGCCCCTAGGCAGAATTCCTGATATACTCTCATAATCCATTTTTTGTAGATTATCGTTTACCAGTCCGTTAAAACCGTTGATAACACCGTAAACTATACAATCATTTTGCAGGAATGTTTTAACCACGGCACGAATTACGGCATTTAAGCCAGGACAATCTCCGCCACCAGTTAACACAGCGAAGCAACGTTTTTTTTGTTCCATGCTACGCCTCCACAAAAGTACTTATTCTACATTCCAAATCTTGAATCCGTCCGGGCTGATACGGATAGCTTCAGTACCGTCAAATTTGTCATAGCACAGGTTGCCATTTTCGATATAGCCAGGCCATGCAGTTACAATAGTAAATTTTTTACTGAGTTTGCGCATCAGGCTATCAGTATTGATGTGGAACACAGGTACAAACAAGGTTTGCAGCCTGTCAAGAATAATTACCTCTGCATTATAGCTTGCCAAAATATCAGCAAACATATCAGGAGCGTACAGGCCTCTGTCAGCAGCCGGAATTGCCAGGAATTCCTCACTAATCAGCATACGGCAATCTACATAGGTCCATTTTTTTGCCTCAGCAGCTTCACGCAAAACTTTACTTTTGCCACTGCCAGGTTTACCGGTAACGATAACAACATTACCTTGGTCTGCTTGAGCCTCTTCAACTACTTTCAATAATTCTTCAACTTGATTCATTTGAAAAACCTCCCTATACACCGAAGTGTAAAAATTCTTAACCAATTACTTTGTTACCCATACTATTCGCTGAACATTCTAAAAATCCTTTAAAAAAAAAGCATCATCTTGAAATTTTCAAAATGATGCCATCTTTTGTTACACATTTATCATTTAATGCTATTTTTTGCTATTTTTCTTCCTAAATCGCTCATTAGGGTCAAGAGACATAAGGCCGCTATATACAGATTTCAAATCCGTAATCTCACCCTTGCTTATAACATATTTTTCCAATTTGCGTTTTACCCTTTGCAAAGCGTTGTCAATAGACTTTATATGTCTGTCTAAATCAGTTGCAATCTCACTATAGGACTTGCCATCGAGATAACTCATAAGAACCTTCCATTCTAAATCACTGAGGATATTGTTCATTTTATTTTCAATATCTTCAAATTCCTCACGACTTATAACAAGGTCCTCAGGGTTAGCAACCTTCACACCACTAATAACATCCATAAG
This sequence comes from uncultured Phascolarctobacterium sp., assembly GCA_900552855.1. Classification (GTDB taxonomy): domain Bacteria; phylum Bacillota; class Negativicutes; order Acidaminococcales; family Acidaminococcaceae; genus Phascolarctobacterium_A. Next base: position 4,759 of record USBG01000033.1, read on the forward strand.
GGTTCTATCACTATCTTCCTCATAAATTGGCTTATTCAAGGACACATAGGAATTAAGAGGAATATGCTTTTGACGAGTAGCAGTTTTTATCGCAGTAATAATTTGGCGTGTAACACACAGCTCAGCAAAAGCTCTGAAGGAGGACTGCTTATCTGCCTTATAGTCACGAATAGCCTTGCAAAGGCCAATCATACCTTCCTGGATAATATCCTCACGCTCAGCACCAATAAGGAAATAGCTTCTTGCCTTAGCGCGCACAAAGTTTCTGTATTTATGCAGCAAATACTCCTGTGCCATAACATTATTATTCTGTTGAGCCTCCAAAACGATTTCCTCGTCCGTCATCTCAACAAAGGCATCCAAGGATTTACTTCCAATATCTGTGGTCATAAATTACATACCCTCCGCTTAATATTATAAAAACATCATAATGATACTACTATATATTTACATTTAACCTAAGTCAAATGCTGCTCTAAACAAGATATTTAAATCTCACCTATAATTACACTTAATTCTTGCTGCGACGCAGCTTTTCCAAATGCTCTAAAACATGTCCCTGAATCCTGCTACCAAGTTCGTTTCTGTTAATAACCTTATCCGGCATGCGTAGCTTAGCCGAAATATCAGCCTTAGCCTTTTTGTAATCCTCATGAAATTCTCTTGCGGAAATACGATAACCACCAGCGCCAAGTATATTAATCTGCTCTGCGTAATCACTAGTAACTACAAAAACCTTATTAGATTTTAAACGACTTAGCTCATATGCCTTGCGCTCTATCCAAGAGTCAGCAGTTTCTTCTTCATCAGTAAAAGCAACTTCAATACCATGGATTTTTTCCACAACGCCTGGTCCAGAAACATCAAGAGCATCAAAAACTATGGTAGCACGATACCCTTTAAAAGCTGCATATTCAGATACACCAGCAATCAAAAGCTCTCTAGCATGCTCAAGGTTTACCTCGCGGATTCCCTTAAACTCCTTCCAGCAATTAATAACATTATAGCCATCTATCAGCAGATATTCCATAATGCCATCCTCACTTTGCAGTCAAACGCTGACGAACTACCTCATACATAAGTACAGCACCTGCATTAGAAGCATTTAAGGAATTGACACCACCATTCATGGGAATGCTGATAATATTATCACATTTTTGCTTAACTAATCTGCCAAGTCCTTTACCCTCAGCACCAATTACCAAAACAATAGGTCCTGTCATATTAGCTGCGTAGTAATCATCGCCATCCATATCAGCGCCAACTACCCAACAGCCTCGCTGCTGCAGCTCTTCAATAGTTTGGGCAATATTACCAATTTGCACAACAGGTACGTATTCTACTGCACCTGCTGAAATTTTTGCTACAACCGCATTCAAAGGACAGCTGCGACGTCTAGGCATTAGCACACCATGTACACCTGCTGCATCAGCAGTACGAATCAGAGCACCAACATTTTGGGGATCCTGTAGCTCATCTAATAACAAAATAAATGGGTCTTCTCCCTTTTGCTCTGCTTTTGCAAATACATCGTCTAAGGTTTGAAATGCAATAGGCGCAGCAAGTGCTGCCACACCTTGATGTCGTACACCCTGTGCCAGCTTATCCAATTTATCGGACTTAGCAAATTCCACAGTAATATTTTTACTCTTTGCCAAGCCTATAATTTCACCTAAGCTGCCTCCAGAGGCACCATCCTGAATCATTATTTTATTTATAGAACGCTGACCGCGAAGTGCTTCTAAAACTGCATTGCGGCCTGCAATAATATCCGTAATTTCCTGGGGCATAAGCTCCTCCAAATCTAAGCAAATGTCCGCAAATACATGCGGACACAGCTTTATCAAGACAATTTATTTTTCTTCCTGCTGTTTCGCCTTAGCAGCTAATATAGCCTGCAAACGACCACAGCTCATTTCGCCCTCATGGCATACACCTTGAGACACACAGGTAGGACCAGCATTTTCAAAAATTACCGGAGCAACCTTTTTACACTCCTCTAACATCTTATTAGCCAGTGCACGAATTTACCACTGTGCGCGGGTACAGCAGCGCAAACTAAAGAAGTTTAGTAAGGACCGGGCGTTAAAGGTGCATACAATTTTTGTTTCTGCCGCATTAGGCAGAATATAACGGGCATCCTCTGCAGGAATACCCATTTCAGTAAACTCGTTGTATAAATCCTGAATCTCCACCATCAGCTTTTCAAATTTAGCCTTTGCCTCCGGATTTTTAGAAATCGTAATAGGAGTGATGGTTTCAAAATTATGTTCTTTTACATAACGCTGAGATTGCTGTGAATAGGAAGCAATACGATGACGTACAAGCTGATGAGTTAAAACTCTAGACACGCCTTCAATAGCAAAGGTAAAGGTTACATGCTCTAAAGTAGAAAAGTGACCCATGCTTACCAGTTTACGTACCAAATTAGCTGCTTGCTCATCAGAAATCTTTTCTTCCAGTTGAGCAGCACCAATAGCAGAATAGCATAGGCGCGCGCTCATAGCCACAGTACGTTCAGGCTCAGGTGTGTGACGCACTAATTTAACTTGCATATTCAAAGCAGCCACCTCATTTCTTTACTTCATTCATTTTACTACTAATTATTGTAAAGGAGGTATCCATAACCTCCTCCAGACGCTGTTGTCTTTCTTCAAGGAAAAGATAACCAAGCAGAGCCTCAAAGGCAGTAGCCATACGATATTCATGTACAGACGCGCTTTTAGGTACCATGGACTTAGCATTACGACCACGACGGAAAATCATAGCCTCATCCTCGCTCAAAGTATCCTGCAGCTCCTGCATAGCAATACATTGATATTTTGCAGATACCATCTTAGAGCCCAGGTCATGAACAATACGAACATGACTTGATGTAGGCAGAAGACGCAAACGAATATACATAGAAAAAACAACATCACCAATATAAGCTAGTAAAATAGGATTAATTTGTCTAGTTGCAGGAAAGGCAACGCCAGCTGCTTCACAAGCAGCCAGCGCATGAGCCTTCAGCATTTGATATTGTTCAAATCTCATTGCTTAGACCATTTAACTCCTTGAGGAGTATCTTGCAGAACAATGCCGATTTCGGTCAGCTGATTGCGCAGTTGGTCAGCCAAAGCGTAATTTTTAGATGCACGAGCATCTTGACGCATTTGGATGAGCATTTCAACCAGTGCAGCCTCTTTGTTATCGCCAGCCTCTGCAGGAGCAGCAGCTTCCTTAGCTTCCAGAACGCCAATGATGGAGCACATTTCAGCAAATACGTCATTAAGAATTGCCATCAGCTTACCATCAGGCTTGCTGCCAGTCTCAACTACCTCTTTATGATAGATATTGATTTCCTTAGCTAAGGCAAACATATGGCTGATTGCCAGGGCAGTGTTAAAGTCGTCACGCATAGCTTCCATGAAAGCATCGCGAAGCTGAGCAGCCTTTTCACGCAGAGCCATGCTGCTTACAGTTGCGCCAGAGCTAATCATTTGGCTCATTTCAGCCAAGGTTTCTTGGGCTTGACGCAGACGACCAAGGCTCTTTTGTGCTTCCTTCAGACGCTCATCGCTGAAATCCAACGGACTACGATAATGAGTGGATACAATGAAGAAACGCAGTGTTTCCGGATCGAAATGCTCCAGAATATCGATAACCATAAAGAAATTGCCTAAGGATTTAGACATCTTTTCGTTATCTACAGTAATGAAGCCATTGTGCAGCCAGTAATGAACAAATGGATGGCAATTGGTGCAGCCTTCGGATTGAGCAATTTCGTTTTCATGATGCGGGAAGATAAGATCGCTACCGCCACCATGAAAATCAAAGGTTTCGCCCAAATATTTCATGCTCATAGTAGAGCATTCAATATGCCAGCCAGGACGGCCTTGTCCCCAAGGACTAGTCCAGGAAGGTTCGCCCGGTTTAGCAGATTTCCACAAAGCAAAATCCATAGGATTCTTTTTGCGGTCATCTACGTCAATACGAGCACCAGCCATCATATCATCCAGATTACGACCGGAAAGCTGACCATAGTATTTGAATTTTTCTACGCTGTAATATACATCACCATCAACAACATAGCCATAGCCATTATCAATAAGTGTTTGTACAGTTTTAATGATATCTTCAATATGCTCGGATACACGAGGATATACGTGTGCACGACGAACATTCAGCTTATCCATTACTTCAAAGTAGGACTCAATATAGCGGTTGCAGACATTGAACCATTCTACGCCTTCTTTGTTAGCAGTATTGATAATTTTATCGTCGATATCAGTAAAGTTTTGTACATGAAGCACATCATAGCCTTCATGCTCCAAAAAACGACGAATTACATCCCAGGTTACAAAGGGACGAGCATTGCCAATATGGGGATGGTTGTAGGGAGTTACGCCGCAAACATAAATATTTGCCTTGCCAGGGTTAATAGGTACAAACTCTTCTTTTTGTTTAGTCAGGGTATTATATACTCTAATAGCCATTTTCCTTCTCCTTATAAACAATTAGAACTTTTAACATTCCATAACTGGCACTAGGCACAGCCTAATCAGCTATGCCTAATACCTGAAGATTATTAAAATTAAAGCTCAACGCCAGCCTTTGCCAAGCTTGCTTTGATACGATTGCTGCTGCGTTCTACGCCCAGCAGAGGAATCATAGCAGCCAGCTCAGGACCATGTTGGTTACCTGTCAGAGCAACACGGATAGGCATGAATACATCTTTACCTTTGAGCTTAGTGGTTTTCTGGATTTTCTTGAAGAGTGCTTTAACAGCAGCGGCATCAAGAGCTTCTACCTGAGGCAGCTCCTCTAAAAGCATATTGATAACGGTAGGAACAGTTTCGCCCTTCAGAACAGCCTCTGCTTCCTCGTTTTCAAAATCAAACTCATCATTAAAGTACATTTCTACGTTTGCAGGAATTTGCGCAGCAAAGGAAACGTGGTCTTGAGAAGTAGCAACTACTTCATGGAGCCAAGCAAGCTTTTCGCCTTCTTCTTCACCGGTCATGTAGCCAGCAGCAATCATGTGCGGCTTAGCAACCCGGAAGTATGCTTCTGCATCCAGCTGACGCATATAATGTTGGTTAATCCAGTTCAGCTTATCAATGTCAAATACTGCAGGGTTTTTAGCAACTCTTTCCATAGAGAACTCATGAATCAGCTCTTCCATAGAGAAAATTTCTTGCTCGCTGTTAGGAGCCCAGCCCAGCAGTGCCAGGAAGTTGTTAATAGCTTCAGGTAAATAACCAAGCTGACGATATTGGTCAACAGAGGTTGCACCATGACGCTTACTCATTTTAGTATGGTCCTTACCCAAAATCAGGGAAATATGGCCAAAGGTGGGTTTTTCAAAGCCCAAAGCATCATATACCAAGCATTGACGCGGAGTGTTGGACAAATGCTCCTCCGCACGAATTACATGAGTAATGTGCATCAAAGCATCGTCAATTACAACAGCATAGTTATAAGTAGGAATACCATCAGATTTAACGATTACAAAATCACCAATGTTATTAGAATCAAATACAACGTCACCACGAACCAGGTCGCGAACCAAAATTTGTTGGTCTGCAGGAACGCGGAAGCGAACGGTCGGTTTACGACCTTCTGCTTCATATTGAGCAATTTGCTCAGGAGTCAGATTACGGCATTTACCCATGTAGCGAGGCATTTTGCCTTCTTTAATCAGGGATTGACGCTCTTCCTCAAGCTCTTCATCAGTGCAGTAGCAGTAGTAAGCCTTGCCTTCAGCAAGCAGCTTATCAGTATATTTCTTGTAGATGTCAAGACGCTCCATTTGATGATAAGGGCCATTTTCGCCACCAACATCAACGCCTTCATCCCAATCCATACCCAGCCACTTTAAAGCAGCCTTAATGTTTTCCTCGGATTCCGGAGTAGAACGCTCTCTATCGGTATCCTCAATACGAAGAATCAGTTTGCCACCTGTTTTACGAGCCAACAGCCAGTTAAACAGGGCACTACGAGCACCACCAATGTGGAACGGGCCAGTCGGGCTCGGTGCAAATCTTACTCTTACTTCATTCATCACATATCCCTCCAAATAAGCTGCTATGCAGCTATTAATCTAAATTGAATTGCTAACACATTATTATACCATAGAAGTGTCTTTTCTTGCACAATAATCTGCTAAATACTTTATTTTAATGCTTTATTTTACCAAGCTAGCTACAGCTTCAGCAGCAATACCCTCTCCACGACCGGTAAAGCCCAGCTTTTCAGTTGTAGTAGCCTTTACATTTACACAATCCTCTTCAATATTAAGTACCTGAGCAACCTTGTTGCGCATAGCAGGAATAAAAGACGCCAGCTTAGGCCTTTGAGCAATAATAGTAATATCAACATTATTAATGCTCCAACCACGTTCCTTGATAATTGATACAACGTGCTCTGTCAGCTTTACGCTATCTGCGCCCTTGAAACGCATATCCGTATCAGGGAAATGCTTGCCAATATCTCCTAAGGCTGCAGCACCTAACAAAGCATCCATCAATGCATGCAAAGCAACATCAGCATCACTATGACCCAAAAGTCCCAATTCATAAGGAACCTCTACACCACAAAGGATTAGCTTACGTTCCTCAACAAGCTTGTGTACATCATAGCCCATTCCAACACGAAATTGAGGCATAATTTTATTTTCCATAAGTTTTCTCCTGCTCAGCCAATAGATTTTCTGCAAGCAGCAAATCCTCAGGCGTCGTCACCTTAATATTTTCATATCTACCTAATGCTACAGTCACACGATGTCCAAACAGCTCTACTACCGATGCATCATCAGTTACTGCAGCAGGATGCTCTGCCAAATGCTTATATGCATTTTTTAGCAATCCTATTTCAAAAATTTGTGGTGTCTGTACAGCCTGTAGCGTTTTACGCTCAGGTGTAGCAACAACCATGCCACATTCATCTACTACCTTGATAGTATCCTTTACTGGTACAGCTGCAATAGCAGCACCATATTCCTTAGCAGCAGCTAAAGTACGTTCAAAAACTTCTTTTCCTGCAAATGGACGTGCTCCATCATGCACAGCAACATATCCATCAGCTTCTGTAATAGTAGCAAGAGCATTAGCAACAGAATCCTGACGCTCCTTACCACCGGCAACTACTGAAAAAGGTAAATTTGAAAAAAACTGCTGCTGATAACTCTCCAGCAGCAGTTTTCCATCCTCCACCTCAGCAGGTGCCAGAACCACTATTGCTCGGGTAATTAAATTCGTTTCAGCCAGCATTGCCAGACAGTGCACAATAAGCGGTGCACCCTTCAGCATAGCAAAGGCCTTATTAATACCTAAGCCGAGACGTTTGCCTGCCCCAGCCGCTGGTATAACAGCAATAAGCTTCTGCAATTTTCTTCCCCTGCCTTGTTTTAATATAAACTTTTCAATATGCTATTCCTTAGCACGAGCAAAAATCATTCTGCCTGCAGATGTCTGCAGCACAGAGCTTACAATAACAGGCACACTGTTACCTAAGCTTTGACGACCATTTTCTACTACAATCATAGTACCATCGTCAAGATAAGCAATTGCCTGTCCCTGCTCCTTACCTTCCTTAACCAGGAAAACATTCATTTCCTCACCAGCAATAACTGCCGGCTTAATAGCGTTAGCCAGCTCATTTATGTTAAGAACCTTAACACCCTGAATTTCAGCAACCTTATTCAGATTAAAATCGTTGGTAATGATTGCTGCTCCAGATTGCTTAGCTAAACGCACCAGCTTAGCATCAACCTCGTTAATGTCATCGTAGTCATTATCTACAATGAGAACCTGCTCCTTATAGCTAAGCTGCATATCATGAACCATGTCAAGACCACGGCGACCTTTGGCACGTTTCATATTATCAGAGGAGTCTGACAGCTTTTGCAGCTCTTCCAAAACAAAATTAGGTACTACCATGCGACCGTCTAAAAAACCAGTAGACAGTATATCCATAATACGACCATCAATTATAACACTGGTATCGAGCAGCTTGTTACAGCTGTACAAGCGGTCACCCAAGGGACCTGCCTTGACATCATTGGTTTCTGCAGGCACTTTAACAGCCTTGCGATTAGGAATACGATTAAAAAAGCCAACAATATCATTGTGCTTACGCAAAGCCAGCTTGGCACCAACTACAGCCATAATAAGGCTAAGAATAATGGGAACGTAGGGTCCAACAATAGGCAATCTTGAAAACGGAGCACCTATTAAATTAGCCAAAATAAGACCAATGCCAACGCCAAAAACAATTACCAAAATATCGCTAGTAGGAACACGAGACAACGCTGCAGTCCAGCGCTCAGATGCATTGCATATAGAATTTGTAATAAAGGGCTCTAAAACAAGTGCTAGCCATGCAAACAAACCAACACCTAGAAGCCCTAAGCCAATGTACGCAAAGGAAATACCAAAAATACCGTTGCCATGCAAATCATAGCCCAAATATTCCGAAAGAGTAGGTATAACATTGTCAGTAAGTATGAGTCCGGTAACAATAACAATAAATGAAACAGTCAGGCTAATAATCTTCTTTAGCATCGCTTTTCCTCCTTTCTTTTATATTTTTTGACGAAAAATATAACTACATTTCATCCATTATATAATAACGCTATAAGCGTAAAATTACAAGTAATTATTCCGAACAAATATGTTAATCATGTAACAAGATTGTAAAAAAATATAACGTAGCCTATGCATAATTGACAGCCTTAGCATTTCTGAATTAAAGCACCTCAAAAAGCAAAAAACGCCAGCCATGCTGACGTTTTTAACAATACAAATCAATCTGAAAAAGGAACTTTCTTGATTTTTTCACAATACTCTTCGTAGCTTTTCACAGCTTCTGCAGGAGCCTTATCAGTAAGCTTTACACCACGATTTTTATCATCATTATCAAAATAATACCATTCACTATTAGTCATAAAATAAGGTTTATCCAGCTTTTCCAATAGCACCGCCCCCACAATCAAATGCAACACATATACAACCATTCATTAGCTGTGTCCGCATCAATATCTTTAATTAGCATAATCTCGCTTTGTAAAATTCTTTTGGTATTATGCAATATTCTTTTTTCACCTACGGAAATCCTTTTATTATTTTCCATAATGGATAGCATCTTAAAAATCTTAGCAACCTCCAATATATCACCACTTTTAATCCTATCAAGATAAAGTTGAAAGCGCCTATTCCAAGAAATGCTCTTCACATGCTGCACATCAGGATTTTCCTTTAATACAGCTTCAACCCGAGAAAGCATAGCTTCATCACCAATTGATCTCAGACCTAACTGTTCAGCATTGCTTACAGGTATAGCCACAATCATATTATCAAACAACGTTTGCAATATGTAATATGAAATATTCTCACCATTTTGCTCTTTAAGCTTAATCTCTTTAATAATAGCTCCACCATGAAGCGGATATACAACTTTATCACCTGCAGCAAACATCCTGAACCCTCCTTGGAATAGTATTGTAATTTAATGATAACACGCACAATAGACAAAGTCAAGAATTTTTAATTATATCACCATGTTATATCTATGTCAATATATATTTCTATACCAAAACGATTTAGCTTATAAAGCGATTTAAACTGGAGAAATTAACAATAAACTTAGTAAATACTACTAAAAACTAAAACAGGGTTATTTAAAAAGGCTCTGTCACAACAAATGGTTGATTTTGACGAGAAATAGCGTATAATAATAG
>USBG01000034.1 GCA_900552855.1 uncultured Phascolarctobacterium sp.
GTTGCTTCTGAATCCTGCGCCTTTGACCTGGTTGACGCAGAATTTGTCCGCGACGTTAAACCTGGTGAAATGGTTATTATTGACAGTGATAATTCCGAACCCCGCAGCATGATGTGGTGTGAGGATATGCCGGCTAAAACTGGTCACTGCATTTTTGAATATGTTTACTTTGCACGTAATGACAGCGTTATCGACGGTCAACCTGTTTACGAATCCCGTATCCAAATGGGTCGCGAGCTGGCAAAGGAAACCAAGGATTTGATTAAAGCAGATATCGTTATTTCTGCACCTGATTCTGGTACTCCTGCTGCTATTGGCTTCTCTTTGGAGTCCGGTATTCCTTTCCTGGAAGGCTTGACCAAGAACCGTTATGTTGGTCGTACCTTTATTCAGCCTACCCAAAAGCAACGTGCTAATGCAGTACGTTTGAAGCTGAACCCTGTACGCAGCGTTGTTGAAGGCAAGTCCGTTGTTCTGGTGGATGACTCCATTGTTCGCGGTACTACTAGTGGCAAGGTTGTTAAGCTGCTGAAGGATGCTGGTGCAAGAGAAGTGCATGTTTGCATTTCTTCTCCCCCGGTAACTGATAGCTGCTACTACGGCATTGATACAGCTGAACGCAAGCAGCTGATTGCTTCTCGTTGCTCTAACGAGGAGATCTGCCGTTTCATTGGTGCTGATACTCTGCACTATATCTCTATGGACGGCATGTGCCGCGCAATCAATAAAATCGATCCTGAGGGTCTGTGCTGTGCATGCTTCAGCTCCGTATATCCTGACAATGCAGACAAGGTAGTTAGTCAGGAACCCAAAAATATTTAAAAATAATTAGGAGGTAGTCATGAGCGAAGAAAAAAACCAACTTACTTATGCTGATGCCGGTGTAGATATTGATGCTGGCAACAAAGCCGTAGAACTGATGAAGGATAGTGTACGTGCTACCTATCGCCCCGAGGTAATCGGCGACCTTGGCGGTTTCGGCGGTCTGTTTGCTTTAAATAGCGGTAAATATAAGGAGCCTATTCTGGTTTCTGGTACTGACGGTGTAGGCACTAAGCTGAAATTGGCTTTCATGGCAGATAAGCATGATACCATTGGTCAGGATGCAGTTGCTATGTGTGTTAACGATATTCTGGTACAAGGTGCAGAGCCTCTGTTCTTCCTTGACTATATTGCTGTAGATAAAGTTGATTCCCAAAAGGTTGCTAACATCGTAAAAGGTGTTGCAGACGCTTGTAAGGAATCTGGCTGTGCTTTGATTGGTGGCGAAACTGCTGAAATGGCAGGCTTCTATGCTAAGGGTGAATACGACATCGCAGGCTTCTGCGTTGGCGTAGTTGATAAAGATAAAATGATTACTGGCGCTAAGGTTAAGGCTGGCGATGTTATCCTGGGCCTGCCTTCCAGTGGCGTACATTCCAACGGCTATTCCTTGGTTCGCAAAATCTGCTTTGAAAAAATGGGCTATGCTATGGACGCTTTCATTGAAGATTTTGGCTGCACCTTGGGTGAAAAGCTGCTGACTCCTACCCGTCTGTATCCCCGTGTTTGCCTGCCCTTGATTGAGAAATTCGATATTCATGGCATGGTTCACATTACCGGCGGCGGTTTCTATGAAAATATCCCTCGTATCCTGCCTGCTGACTGCGATGCAGAAATCAACGCAGAGGCTTGGGAAGTTCCTGTAGTATTCAAAAAGCTGCAGGAGTGGGGCAATGTTCCCTGGAAAGAAATGTATCGTACCTTCAACATGGGCGTAGGCATGGTACTGGTTATCGATGCTGCTGAGGCTGACGCTGTACGCGCCCACCTGACTGAAGCAGGCGAAACCTTCTATGAGCTGGGCAAGGTTGTTGCTGGTGAACAAAAGACTATTATGAAGGGCGGCGTTTTTGGTGCGTAAGATTGGCGTTTTAGTAAGCGGTCGTGGAAGCAACCTGCAAGCCATTATGGACAAGATTGCAGATGGCTATCTGCCGCTGGAAATTGCTGTTGTAATCAGCGATAAGGCAGACGCCTATGCTTTGGAGCGTGCAGCAAAGGCTGGTATCAAGACTGTTGTTGTTGCTCGTAAGGAATGCGCATCCAAGGACGAGTTTGAAGATAAAATTACTGCTGCATTAGTAGCTGAAGGCTGTGAGCTGGTCGTTTTAGCTGGCTTTATGCGTATTTTAGGTGGCGGCTTCGTTAATAAATGGCATCACAAGATTGTCAATATTCATCCGGCGCTGCTGCCCAGCTTCCCTGGTCTGCATGGCCAAGGTCAGGCTGTAGCTTATGGTGTTAAGTTCTCTGGCTGCACTGTACATTTTGTAGATGAGGGTACCGATAGTGGTCCCATCATCCTGCAAAAGGTGGTACCTGTAATGGACGATGATACCGAGGATACCTTGGCAGACCGTATTTTGGTTCAGGAGCATATTGCTCTGCCGGAGGCCTTAAAGCTGTGGGCTGAGGACAAGCTGGAAATTAATGGCCGCAAGGTTAGAGTTTTGGCATAATTTAGACGAGGTGCAAACAATGAAAATTAAAAGAGCTTTACTGAGTGTTTCTGATAAAACCGGCATTGTTGAGCTGGCAAAATTCTTAAACGAAAATGGTGTAGAAATCATCTCCACTGGTGGCACCATGAACGCCATTAAGGAAGCAGGTATTCCTGTAACCTATGTTAGCGATGTAACTGGCTTCCCTGAAATCATGGATGGCCGCGTAAAAACCCTGAATCCTAAAATTCATGGCGCTATTTTGGCAGTACGCAGCAATCCTGAGCATATGAAGGCTTTGGCTGAACATGACATTACTCCTATCGACCTGGTAGTAGTAAACCTGTATCCCTTCCGTGAAACTGTAGCTAAGCCTGGTGTAACCGAGGCCGAAGCTATTGAAAATATTGATATTGGCGGTCCTGCAATGGTTCGTGCTTCTGCTAAGAACTTTAAGGACGTTGTTATCGTAACCTATCCTAGCCGTTATGCTGGACTTATGGAAATGCTGGCTAAAGAAGGCGATGTTGATGCTCGTACTCGTAAGGAGCTGGCTTTGGAGGCATTCTCCCACACCGCTGAATACGACGCTATGATCAGCGAATACCTGAAAAAACAACTGGCTGAGTAAAGGAAGGTTTTCAATGAGAATTTTACTTATCGGTAGTGGCGGCCGTGAGCATGCTTTGGCATGGAAGCTGGCACAAAGCGAGAAGGTTGAAACCATTCTGGCTGCACCGGGTAATCCTGGTATCGCACGTCTACCTAAATGCGAATGCATTAATCTTGATGTTGATGATTTGAACGGCGTGGCTAACTTTGCTGAGGAGCAAAGCATTGACTTAACTGTTGTTGGTCCTGAAGCTCCTTTGGTAGCAGGCTTAGCAGACGTTTTCAAAAGCCGCGGACTTCCCGTATTTGGCCCCTCTAAGGCAGCTGCTCAATTAGAGGGCTCTAAGGCTTTTTCTAAAGAAATTATGGCTAAATACAATATTCCCACTGCTTTCTTTAAAGTGTGCGAGGATATTGATACAGCTAAAGCCTATGTAAAAGAAAAAGGTGCTCCTATCGTTGTTAAGGCAGACGGTTTGGCTGCAGGCAAGGGCGTAGTAGTTGCCATGACCGAGCAGGAAGCCTTGGACGCTATTGACGACATGATGGGTGACCATAAATTTGGCGCTGCAGGCGCTCGTGTAGTTTTGGAAGAGTTCATGGAAGGCGAAGAGGCTTCTTTGCTTGCCTTTACTGACGGCAAAACCGTTGTTCCTATGATTGCTTCTCAGGACCATAAGCGTGCGTTTGATGGCGATGAAGGTCCTAATACCGGTGGTATGGGTACATATGCTCCCGCACCTGTTATGACTGATGTGCTGCGCCTGAAAGCAACTGAAAAGGTGTTAAAGCCCGTAGTAGCTGCTATGGCTGCAGAGGGTATGCCTTATCAGGGCTGCCTTTATGCAGGTCTGATGATTAAGGGCGACAGCGTTAAGGTTGTTGAATTCAATTGCCGCTTTGGCGATCCTGAAACTCAGGTTGTATTACCTCTCTTAGATGGCGACTTAGCTGAAATTATGCTGGCATGTGCAACTGGTTCCTTAGACAAGGTTGATTTTGGCTGGCATGACCGTGCAGCTGTATGTGTAGTAATGGCTTCTGGTGGTTATCCTGAAAGCTATGAAAAAGGCAAGGAAATTTCTGGTCTGGAAGCAGCAGAAGCAGATAGCAATGTTGTTGTCTTCCATGCAGGCACAAAAGAGGTAGATGGTAAGATTGTTACCAGCGGTGGTCGTGTTCTTGGCGTAACTGCTTTTGATGCCAATATCAAGGCCGCTCGTGACCGCGCCTACAATGCAGTAGAAAAAATCAAATTTGATAAGGTTTTTTATAGAAAAGATATTGCATGGAGAGCGTTAAAGAGGTAAAATATAAGGAATACCTATAACAAAACCAAATATATAAAATTTTAAGGAAAAGAGGATGATGAAAGAATGGCTTTTTATTATGATGAACCTGCTCATACTTTTAGCGAGTATCTGTTAGTACCTGGTTATTCCTCCGAGGAATGCATTCCTACTAATGTAGATCTGCGTACTCCGTTGGTAAAATACAAAAAGGGCGAAGAACCCTCCATTGTAATGAATATTCCGATGGTTTCTGCTATTATGCAATCTGTATCCGGTGAAAAACTGTCCATTGCTCTGTCTAAAGAGGGTGGCGTTTCCTTCATTTACGGTTCTCAAACTATCGAAGACGAGGCAGCTATGGTTGCTCGTGTTAAAGCACATCGTGCAGGCTTTGTTAGCAGCGATTCTAACATTCGTCCTGATAGCACCTTGGCAGATATCCTGGCTCTGAAGGAAAAAACTGGTCACTCCACTGTTGCAGTTACCTCTGACGGTACTGTAAACGGCAAGCTGGAAGGTATTGTTACTAGCCGTGACTATCGTCCGAGCCGTATGGACCTGAACACTAAAGTTAAAGAGTTCATGACTCCGATTGACCAAATGACCGTAGCTCCCAAAGAGACTACTCTGCAACAAGCTAACGACATCATCTGGGAACATAAACTGAACACTCTGCCCATCATCGATGATGAAGGCCGTTTGCTGTACATGGTATTCCGTAAAGACTATGCAACTCATAAGGAATATCCGTTAGAGCTCTTAGATAGCAAAAAACGTCATATCGTAGGCGCTGGTATCAACACCCGCGACTATGCTGAGCGTGTACCTGCTCTGGTAGCAGCTGGCGCTGACGTACTGTGCATTGACTCCTCCGAGGGCTACAGTGCATGGCAAAAAATTACTCTGGACTGGATTCGTGAACACTACGGCGACACCGTTAAGGTTGGCGCTGGTAACGTTGTTGACGCTGAAGGCTTCCGCTTCCTGGCTGACGCTGGCGCTGACTTCATCAAAGTTGGTATCGGTGGTGGCTCCATCTGCATTACCCGTGAACAAAAGGGTATCGGTCGTGGCCAAGCAACTGCTCTGATTGAGGTTTGCAAGGCTCGTGACGAATACTTCAAGGAAACCGGCGTATATGTACCTGTTTGCTCCGACGGCGGTATCGTATATGATTACCACATGACTCTGGCTCTTGCTATGGGTGCAGACTTCATGATGCTGGGTCGTTACTTCGCTCGTTTCGACGAAAGCCCGACCAACAAAGTTAACGTAAACGGTACCTACATGAAAGAGTACTGGGGCGAAGGTTCCAGCCGTGCTCGTAACTGGCAACGTTATGACATGGGTGGCGCTTCCAAGCTGTCCTTCGAAGAAGGTGTTGACTCCTATGTTCCGTATGCAGGTTCTCTGAAAGACAACGTTAACCTGACTCTGAGCAAAATTCGTTCCACCATGTGCAACTGCGGTGCTCTGACTATTTCTGAGCTGCAAGCTAAAGCTAAGCTGACTCTGGTATCTGCAACCTCTTTGGTTGAAGGCGGCGCACATGACGTTCTGCTGAAAGAGAACACCAACAGCAACTACCCTAAATAATTAATCTATTTACTGTAGATGAGCGCAATGGGGCGTTCCGAAGAAATTCGGGACGTCCCTATTTTTATAACTACAATAGACATTAGAGACTTTGCCCTGCAGTTATTAAATAAGAGTATTTTTAGGCATTTTTGTAAAAATTTAACAGAAAAATATTCACTTAAAACGATATTTTCAGAATTTTGTAATGTATACAGTATTTATTGCGTATACTCTTGCATTTTTTAGCGTTATATAGTAAAGTATTAGTAATTATTTTGTATATATTTTTTGTGTTGATGAGAGGAATGGTGTAAAAATGAAATTTTCTAAGGTGTTAAAAGTTCTTATGTGCACAGCTATGATGGCTGCTATGGCATTTACTGCTGGCTGCGGCGGTGATGATAAAAAAGCTGATTCTGGCAAAAAGGTACTGAAGGTTGGTATGGAATGTGCTTACGCTCCCTACAACTGGTCTCAAACCTCTGCTGATGGCGGCGCTGTAAAGATTGCTGGTTCCAGTGAATATGCTTATGGCTATGACGTAATCATGGCAAAGAAAATGGCTGAATCCATGGGTGCAGAACTGGAAATCCATAAAATTGAATGGGACGGACTGGCTCCTGCAGTAGTAAGCGGTAAAGTTGATGCTGCTATCGCTGGTATGTCCATTACTTCCGAACGTAAACAAGCTGTAGACTTTACTAAACCCTACTACTATGCAACTGTAGTAGCTTTGGTTAAAAAGGATTCTCCTCAAGCTCAAGCTAAGAGCGTTGCTGATCTGAAGGGCTCCATTGCTACTTCTCAGCTGAACACTATTTGGTATGACCAAATCGACCAAGTTCCTGAAGTAACTAAGCTCCCTGCTATTGACAATGTTCCTGGTATGATTGTTGCTCTGAGATCCGGCAAATGCAACCTGATTGTTACCGACATCCCCACTGCTAAAGCTGCTGCTTATGCAAACAATGACTTGGTAATGGTAACCTTCCCTGAGGATAAAGGCTTCAAAACATCTGTTGAAGACGTTGAAATCGGTATTGCTATTAAAAAAGGTAATAAAGAGCTGGCTGATTCTATGAACAAAGTTCTGAGCGGCATGACTGCTGACGACTTCAATAAAATTATGGACGAAGCAATTAAAAAACAACCTTTAGCAAAATAAGGCTTGATTTTTCAGGGCGGCTATAATATGCCGCCCTTTTTACTGTTAAAGATTAAGGTGGTGTAAATAATGCCAGAAACATTTTTTGGTTGGGTAATGTTCCTTTTAAATGAATATGGTGCTGTTCTTTTAAAGGGCGCATTTGCAACTCTGCTGCTGGCTATAGTTGGTACCTTTATAGGCTGTATTATTGGCCTTGTTGTAGGTATTATCCAAACAATTCCCTTAGAGGAAGGCGATAGCGCAGTTAAGCGCTTCAGTGTTAAGCTGACCCAGCGTCTGCTTGATGCTTATGTAGAAATTTTCCGTGGTACTCCTATGATTGTACAGGCAATGGTGCTTTATTATGGCGCAATGAGCCTGTTCGATATTGATATGTCTCCTATGTTTGCAGGCTTCTTTGTAGTATCCATCAACACTGGTGCTTATATGGCAGAAACTGTGCGTGGTGGTATTGAGTCCGTTGATGATGGTCAAAAGGAAGCAGCAATTGCTATTGGTATGGATCACTTCCAAACCATGCGCTGCGTAATTTTGCCTCAGGCTTTGCGCAACGTTATGCCGCAGCTGGGCAACAACCTGATTATCAATATCAAGGATACCTCTGTATTAAACGTAATTTCTGTAACTGAGCTGTACTTTGCTTCTAAATCTGCAGCTGGTGTTTACTACAAATATTTTGAGGTTTTCTTCATTACCTGTGTAATTTACTTTATCATGACCTTTACCGCTTCCCGTCTGCTGCGTTGGGTGGAAAGCAAGATGGATGGTCCTAAGGATTATCAGCTGGTAACCTATGATCCTATGATGGATCCCTGCGGTCATGTACCCCTGCCCACTAAGAAGCAGAAAGGACGGTATTAATTATGGCAAATGAAAAAGAGCTTTTGGTGTCCGTCCATCATTTGAATAAAAAATTTGGCGAACGCGAAATTTTAAAGGATATTAGCTTTGATATTTACAGAGGCGATGTTGTGTGCATCATTGGTCCCTCTGGCAGTGGTAAATCTACCATGATTCGTTGCGTTAACTACTTAGAGCAGCCTACTGGTGGCGATATTAAGTATCGTGGCGAGTCTGTAAAGGATGCCTTTAAGAAGCTGACTATGTATCGTACCAAGGTTGGTATGGTATTCCAATCCTTCAATCTTTTTAATAACATGACCGTTTTAGAAAACTGCATGGTTGGTCAGGTTAAGGTTTTGGGTAAGGATAAGGAAGAGGCCAAGGCTAATGCACTGAAATATCTGCAGCATGTAGGAATGGATAAGTATGTTAATGCTAAACCCCATCAGCTTTCTGGCGGTCAAAAGCAGCGTGTAGCAATTGCTAGAGCACTGGCTTTAGAACCAGAAGTATTGCTTATGGACGAGCCTACCTCCGCATTGGACCCGGAAATGGTTGGCGAGGTATTACGTGTTATCCGTAATTTAGCTAAGGAAGGTCTGACTATGGTTATTGTTACTCACGAAATGGCATTTGCTCGTGATGTTTCTAACCGTGTTATTTTCATTGATCAGGGCTTGATTGCTGAAGATGCATCTCCTGCAGAGCTGTTTAATAATCCTAAAAATCAACGTACTCGTGACTTCCTTAGTCGTTTCCAAAGTTAATAGCAGGAAATTGTCCCTGACTGGCGAAATATACAGTCAGGGATTTTTTTACTCTCTAATTAAAATAAAGGAGCAGAATATGTATTTAGTTGGTGTAATTATTGTCTACTTGATTTTATTTTCATTGCCGATTGTATTGCGCAATAGCAGATACTTTGCTTGGCGTACTGTATTGTTTAGAATTTTTAAGTTTAGAGTAACTGTTAGCAGTATCTATATTTTTGTTTTAACCTTTGGATTTTTACAGGTGCTGAGGTCTATCTTGGAAAAATAATTTAGGGCGTAGCCCCGTGAGGATGTGATATTATGCGTATGTTGAGAAATTTGGTGGTAATGGGGCTAATGCTGGTAAGCAGTACGGCCATGGCTGCAAAGGGAACGCTTCTTTATGTTCCTATGGATAACAGACCGGTCTGCCTTGACTATACGGTTGAAACCATGAGGGCTGCAGGCTGGGATGTACAAACACCTCCCTTGGAGTTCATTGCTAATGATAAACAAGCAGGTGACCCTGAAAAGCTATTTGCCTGGCTAGAGGAGCATGCTGATGAAAGTATAGCTGTAGTAGCATCATCAGATGCCATGCTATATGGAGGACTTGTGGCCTCACGCACTCATGAAATTCCTATTGATGTGCTCAAAAAGCGTGCTGAAAGGCTTATTGCTTTGAAAAATACTCATGGTGGACAAAATGTTTACATCTTTACGACTATTATGCGTTCCCCCAAAGCTAGTAGTGCTCCTGTAGAGCCGGAGTATTACAAGGAATGGGGTCCAAGCCTATTTCGACTAGGTGCACTGGAGGATAAATTAGAGCTGAAGGAGCTGCGTCGGAGCGAGGTAAGGGAGCTGGCTGATTTGCGTGCTGGTATTCCCCGGGAAATATTAGAGGACCTTTATGAGCGTCGCAGAAACAATATCAAGGCTACAGAGCTATTGCTTCATGGTGTAGAAAGCGGAGACTTTGATTATATGCTTATTGGCCGTGATGATACTGCACCGTATTCTCAGGCTCATAGAGAGGCTAGAAGTATGGATATCCTGGTTAGTGAGCTTCCTAAGGAGCGTATCCGCTTCTTTGCTGGTGCAGACCAGCTAGGGTTGCTGCTTTTAAGCAGAGCTTCTACCAGATTACAGTATCAGCTGCCACTGGTAAACGTTACCTATGCTCCTGGCGTGGGCAAGGATACTGTACCTACATATGAGGACGATACAGTAAAAAGAAGTGCCTCTGAGCATATTTTTGCAGCTGGCGGCTTTCCGGCATATTCTCGTAAGCGTGCAGATTTAGTATTGGCAGTTAATACTCCTAAGGACGGAGTGTGCTTAGAGGCTGCCAATCCCATGAATACCTTTACTGATAAAAAGGAAACTATTAGCTTCGTAAAAAAGGTTAAGCGTATTGTCAAAAATGGACATCCTGTAGCTATAGCAGATATTAAGTATGGCAATGGTGCTGACAATAGCTTAATTAAGGCGCTTTTTGACAATGATGTAGCCTATGATTTAGAGGCCTATGGTGGCTGGAATACTGCAGGCAATTCTTTAGGCTTTGCTCTTGCACAGGGATTGCTGCATAATATGCTTGACCGTGAGGAAAAGGACCAGCTTCTGACAGAGCGTTACTTGGAGGATTGGGCATATCAGGCTAATGTACGCCAAGAGGTTTATCAAAAGCTGATTTGGCCCAACTATTGGCCTAATAGCGGACTTGATGCAGCTCAAAAGCAGGCTGCAGAAAAGCAAATAACAGAAGGTATTTTAAAGCTTTCAGAGCCTGTATTTGGTAAAGTAGTAGATGAGTATGAGTTTACTTTGCCTTGGGATAGAATGTTTGAGGTGAAGGTAGAGCATAAAATCAACGACGCTACTAATGAGGTAAATAAAAAATGAATGGTATTGTGGTACTAGTAGGTGGCTTTCTATTATTGTTAATGATAAAAATGATTTGGAGTCGTAACTGGTGGGGTGCTTTGCTTTGCATTTTGATTAGTTATTTCATATTTGGCACTAGTATTCACATAAAGTAGTAAGTCCAACTGTCTTATATTCAAAAAGATAATAATGCACAGGCAGCTTAAAGCTAAAACTGACTGTTCATTGCTGCTTTAATATATTTTTAATGATTTAAGGGGGAATATATTTGTATAGTATTCGTTTGGCTCAAGGTAGTGATGCAGCTGCTTTGTCAGAAATTTATAGACCATTTGTAATTAGTGATGACTTGTCCATAAGCACTGTATCCTTTGAATATGATGCACCTGATGCAGAGGAGTTTGGCAAGCGTATTGCAGCAATTTCTCAGGAGTTTCCTTATTTGGTAATATTGGAGGATGGTGCTCCTATGGGTTATGCCTATGCTCATCCATTTATAGAGCGTGCGGCCTATCAATGGGGAGCCGAGGCAACTATTTATTTAGCTCCTGCGGGGCAGGGCAAGGGCTTAGGTGTAGCTCTTTATGAAGCATTGGAGGATTTGCTGCGATTGCAGAATGTTATCCACCTTTATTCCTGTGTAACAGGCAGTAATGAGCACAGTATTGGTATGCACGAGCGTATGGGCTACAATATTATTGGTCGTTTTGCAAAAACAGGCTTTAAAAAGGGTGTTTGGCTAGATATGGTTTGGCTAGAAAAGGAAATTGCAGACTTTCCTGAGGTGCCTGAGCTGCGCAAAAGCTTTTCTTCAATTGATAACGCTGCTGTACAGAAAGTTTTAGATAAGCATAATAAGAGGCTGGCGCAAAGAAAAAGATAAAGCTGTTTGGAGCTTTTTAAAGAGCAGGCTTAGCTTGATTATCAAAAATGCTAAGGAAGAGGCCAAAATAATAACATTATAGCGAAATAAAAATGCTGCAGTGTATGGAATACTCAATTACGAGGTTCTATATACTGCAGCATTTGCTGTTTTAGAATAGCTTTACTTTATGATATTATTGAAATTTAGCTTTTCCAGGGGATAAGTCTTTTTTCTAGCCATTGCAGAAGCATATTGAATACAAGTCCCAAAAGAGAAAGCACAATTACGCCTGCCATAAGCTTATCCGTAATCATTAAATCGCCATAATGAAGAATTAGGGCGCCAATACCCTCTTGGGCAGCAATCATTTCTGCAGCTACCAAAAGCAGTAGTGAGGTGCCTGCTGCTAAACGCAGGCCCGTAAAAATCATAGGCAAAGCACTGGGAAGTACAACGCTTTTCATAGTTTGCTTCCAGGTGGCGTTAAAGCTGACTGCTACCTTGATAAGTAGTGGGTCCACGTTTTTTACGCCAGAGTAGGTATTCATGGCTACGGGAAAGAAAACACCTATAGCGATGATGGTAATTTTACTTAGCTCGCCAATACCAAGCCACAAAATAAAGAGGGGTAAAAGGGCAATTTTAGGTATGGGATAAAGGGCATTGATAATAGGACTGCCAATTCTATCGGTTAAGGCCGAGGTGCCTGTTACAAGGCCAACTGCCAAGCCTAAAGCACTGCCAAAGGCAAAGCCCATCAAAATACGATAAAGGCTAGCCGTCAGGCTGGAAGCAATTTCACCATCGCATATCATGATAAAAAGAGAGAGAAGGATTTGCGTTGGCGCAGGTAAAAAGAGTGATGATACTAGCTCGTTATAGCAGATTAGCTCCCAAATGCAGAGTAGGACTATAATAGCAAGAATGGAAACCCAGCTTGGATAAGTCTTTTGCCAATGGGTCATTTTATTTTTGATGATATATTCTCTTTTAGCCATTGTGCTCCACCTCCATTAAGGCAGCACGTGCATCCTTGCTGATGTGTTCCCAAATAGCGTTAATATATTCAGCTATTTGTTCAGCGTGCTCCTGCTTATCTCTTTCCTGACGTGGAATAGCTATCTTTAGAATGGAGCTAATTTTGCCGGGGCGACGGGACAGCATTACAACTCTATCGGCAAGCATGACAGCCTCTTGAATATTATGAGTTACATATAGCGTGCTGAGGCGAGTTTTGTCCCATAGGGTTACCAGCTCCTCCTGCATGATGGTTCTTGTTTGGGCGTCCAGTGCGGAAAAGGGCTCGTCCATCAAAAGCAGGTCGGGTTCAACTGCTAAGGCTCTGGCTATACCCACACGCTGACGCATACCACCGGACAGCTGATGGGGAAAAGCCTTTTCAAAGCCCTTTAGGCCCACTAGCTCAATATAATGGCTGATTCGCTTTTCGCACTCCGCTTTGCTTATGCCTGATGCCTCTAAGCCAAAGGCAATATTGTCGTATACGTTACGCCATGGAAAGAGCCCCGTTTCCTGAAAAACGATGCTCAGGCGCGGTTGGTGGCCTTCTTCTACCTCAGTAAATTTAACATTACCGGTAGAGGGCTCTAAAAGTCCTGCTGTTATATTTAAAAGTGTTGATTTACCACAGCCTGAGGGTCCTACTAATGCTACAAATTCTTCCTCGTTTACAGTAAGATTGATATCCTCTAAAACGGAAAGCTCATCACCCTGGCTATTGGTAAAGGTTTTATTAATTTCTTCGATAACTAATTTCATTTCTACAATCCTCCGTATGAAAAGCATTGCGGATTATTTTGCCACTGCTTTTGCATTGCTACATTATGGGGGTTGGCTTTATTTAGCCATGGCCTTATCTAAGAAGGAGGTGTTTACAACCTTTTTAGCGTCAAGCGCACCTGCAATCATCTCATTAGCGGTATACCATTTGATTTGAGTATCAATGTCAGCTGCCAGAAGCTTGCCGTCCTTGTCAATATAGGGAAGACCAGCCTTGATATCTTCAACAGGGGCCTTAACATATTTAGAAACAATGCTTACAACCTCATCCAGCTTTTTAGCATCCTTCTTTTCTACTGCTGCTTCATAGTAATAGTTGCAGGCTTTATTATAGGCCTTCATAAAGCGTACTGCAGCATCTTCATTTTTTACAAATTCAGGAGAATAGAAAATGGCAGAGGTTTGATAAGGAATAACGTCACCTACCTGAGTTACCAGCTTGCCATAGCCAGCCTTTTGTACCTTGGTAATATTGGGCTCGTTTAAGATGCAGCCGTCAATTTGCTTGCTTTCCAAAGCAGCCATAACAGCGCTAAGCTTGCCTAAGGGAATGATTTCTACATCGTTTAGGCTCATGCCTTGGGTTTCCAGCATACGACCAAGCATATAGTGGAAGGTGGAGCCCTTTTGTGTAATACCTATGCGCTTACCCTTAAGGTCCTTAATGGTAGTAATGCCATTGTTGTAGCTGTCTGTAGTTACAAGGAGTGCAGAGGAGGAATAGCCCTTTTGCTCGCGTCC
>USBG01000035.1 GCA_900552855.1 uncultured Phascolarctobacterium sp.
CCCACGACCTCCGCCGTGACAGGGCGGCATTCTAACCAACTGAACCACCGGGCCAATGTCATCTCTCTGACAGGTATAGATTCTACCATAGTACGATGAAGAATGCAAGCCTTTTTTTAAAAATTTTTCAAAAAAATTCAAAATTATGCATTTTTTTCTCAGAAATGTCGAAAAATAGGGGATTTATAGGACATGCTTTACTTTTCTGTAGCAAATTTGGGGATTTTTATTAGAATGTTTGCACTTTGCTCCTATTCGCAGTATAATTATTCTGATATACAATCTTTATTTTTAAATATTTTTAGTTAAGGAGACGATGAAATGTCTGAAGTAAGAGTTAGATTTGCCCCCAGTCCTACTGGTTATTTACATATTGGTGGTGCACGCACCGCTTTGTTCAACTGGCTGTTTGCCCGTAAAATGGGTGGTAAGCTGATTCTGCGTATCGAGGATACTGATATTGCACGTTTGAAGGAAGATTCTGTTAGCCAAATCCTTACCAGTCTGAAATGGCTTGGCATTAATTGGGATGAAGGTCCTGAGGTTGGTGGTGACCATGGTCCGTACTATCAATCTGAGCGTTTTGATATTTATAAAAAATACTGCCAACAATTAGTTGATGAGGGCAAGGCCTACTATTGCTTCTGTACTCCTGAAGAGCTTGAGGCTGAACGTGAAAAGCAACGTCAGGCTAAACAGCCCTTCCGTTATGCTCGTACCTGCCGTGATTTAACTCCTGATGAGGTAAAGGCACGTATTGATGCTGGTGCTTCCTATTCTGTACGTTTGAAAATTCCTGCAGAGGGTAACGTAGTTGTACATGACCTTATTCATGGTGATGTTACCTTTAATATGGACCAATACGATGATTTTGTAATTATGAAAAGCAATGGTATTCCTACCTATAACTTTGCTGTTGTTATTGATGACCATCTGATGGGAATGACACACGTTATGCGCGCAGAGGAGCATTTGTCCAACACTCCCAAGCAGCTGCTCGTTTATGAAGCTTTTGGTTGGGAACCGCCTAAATTTGGCCATATGTCCATGATTTTGGCTCCGGACCGTTCTAAGCTGAGTAACCGTCATGGTGCACCCTCCGTTGAGGAATTCCGTAGCCAAGGCTATGTTGCTGAAGCTATCGTTAACTATCTGACTCTCCTGGGTTGGGGCCCTGGCGATGAAAGAGAGATGTTCAGCCTGCAAGAAACAGTTGAGCTGTTTGAGCTGGAACAAATGTCTAAAAAGGCTGCTGTATATGATACTAAGAAGCTGACCTGGATGAATGGCCAATATTTGTCCGAGCTGCCCTTGGAAAAAATTCTGCCTGAGGTTAAGCCCTTCTTCATTAAAGATGGCTATGTTGACGAGGCTTGGTTTGCTGAAAACGAAGAGTATTTTGCAAAATTAGTTGATACTGTTCGTGTACGTGTTAAAACTCTGCAAGAGATTGCTGATGCTTCTGACTATTTCTTTAAAGATGTTGAATCCTATGATGAAAAGGGTGTAGCTAAGCACTTTAAGCCTGAAGCAGTTGCTTTGCTGGAGCAATGCATTGCTGCTGTTGAGGCTGATGATGTTTATAGTTTGGAAACCACTGAAGCTGCCTATAACAAAATTGCGGCTGACAATGGTCTTGCTTTGGGCAAGGTTATTCATCCCACCCGTCTTGCTTTGACTGGTCGTACCGTAAGCCCTGGCATGTTTGATGTAATGGTGCTTTTGGGCAAGAAAAAAACCTTGGAGCGTTTGCACAAGGCTGTAGAGTTTATTAAGGCTATGTAATTAATTTTATATACCCCACTTATTTAGTATATCAAATACCTTGGTCCCGCTTATTCAAGGGGGACGCACAGGATGCTAGCATGTAGGATGTCAGCGTAGCTGACAGGTGGGGGCGTTTTATAACCATATCAGGAGGCTGACAATGAAGATTTTTTTAACTGCGATAATTTGTTTACTGCTGTGTGTGCCAGCCTTTGCTGATCAGCAGACCACTGTTTTGACCGATCAGGTTAAACTGGAGAAGGCGGCAGCTCAGGTTCCCTTTATTGATGGAAGTAATGATGTTACATTAGAGAAAAATGCTAATATGCTGCTTCGTGACCGTGCTAAAAAGCTTGTTAACGAGGTTGGTGGTGCTGGTGAAGTTACATATAAGGTTATGCTTAATCGTCCTAGCATTATTAGTGTGCTGCTGACAGCTAAAAATGGTGGTAAAACTGTTTATGATGGCATCAATATTGATTTAACTACTGGTCGCGAATTTACTGTTACAGATTTCTTTATTGATAATGATAAGGTAAAATCTGCTTTAGGTGATTACGGATTTGTACTTTTTGGCGAAGACGGCTTTTATGTACAGAATGATAAATATGCTTCCTATGAGAAGCATGTTCCCTATACAGGACTTTTAGATTCCATGCGTATTGGGGAGGCCGGTCGTTTAATGCAGGTAGCCCGTATTACTGCTAATGCTGAAGGAAAAACCTTGACCTTGAAGGAGGGCGGTCTTATTGCGCTTAAGCTTGACGGCAATCCTTCCACTGGCTATGGCTGGCATGTAAAGGCTGACGAGGCTCACGTAAAGTCTGTTGGTAGCTCCTTTACTATTCCTTCTGCTGATGACCAGCGTGTTGGTACTCCTGGAGTTGTAATTATGATGCTGGCTGTTGAAGGTAAGGGCGAGCATAAGGTGACCATGGAGTATAAGCGTGCATGGGAAACCTATGTTATGAAGAGCTTTACCTTTAATGTTAAGGTTGAATAGCCAAAGAGCATTTCCTTGAACAAGAGGTAGTTATGGAGAAAAATTCTATTACTGTAAAAATATATAATGACGATTACACGCTGCGTACATCCGCACCTCAGGCGCAGGCTATTGCCGTTGCCAATAGCGTAGACGAGCGTATGAAAAAGCTGGCTGAAACAAAGCACGTACAAAGCAGGGAAAAGCTTGCTGTTTGGGCTGCATTGGATTTAGCAGCAGATTTGTACGAGCTGCAGCAGCGTTATGACCGACTTTTGGCGGCAGTAAAGGAAAAATAATATGAAAAACTTGCAAAAGCTGGAGCTGCTTGCTCCTGCAGGAAGCTGGGAGGCTTTAGAGGCAGCTGTAAACGCAGGTGCTGATGCTGTCTATATGGGTGGCAAGTCCTTTGGCGCCCGTGCCTATGCCAGCAATTTTGATAAAGAAGAAATGGCTAAGGCTGTTTACTTTGCTCATATGCACCATGTGCGTATTTATATTACAGTAAATACCTTGGTGGATGATAGTGAGCTTGAAGAACTGGCTGATTATTTGATGTTTTTAAATAATGTAGGTGTTGATGGTATTATTGTGCAGGATCTTGGTGTTATTCGCCTTGCACGCAAAATTGTACCGGAGCTGCCTCTACATGCCAGCACTCAGATGACTATCACTAATAGCAGTGGTGTTGACTTTGCCGTTGCGGCAGGAATGGAGCGTTCTGTGTTGGCGCGCGAGCTAAGCCTGAAGGAAATTGAGGCTGCTTGCTCCCGTGGCACTGAAATTGAAACCTTTATCCATGGTGCACTGTGCGTGTGCTACTCAGGTCAATGCCTGATGAGCAGTCTGATTGGCGGCCGTAGTGGTAATCGTGGCCGTTGTGCTCAGCCCTGTCGTTTACCCTATAGACTTTTAAATAGCAAGGGTGACGATATGCTGGAGGGCAAGGATGCAGGTCAATACTTGCTTAGTCCTAAGGATATGAATACCTTAGAAATCTTGCCACAGCTCATTGAGTCCGGTGTTGTTTCCTACAAAATAGAAGGACGCATGAAGCGTCCTGAATATGTAGCTATTGTAGTTGATGCTTATCGTAGAGCTATGGATAGCTATATTGCAGGTGATTATAGTGTACCTGCAGCGGATTTTGCTAATATCGAGCAGATCTTCAACCGTGATTTTACTACTGCTTATATGGTAAATCGCCCTGGCAGAGAAATGATGAGTGACCGTCGTCCTAATAACAGAGGCGTGTTGGTTGGTCGTGTTTTGAAGCTGGATAAGCAGCGCAATAAGGCTGTAATTAAGCTGGATAAGGAGCTGCATTTAGGCGATGGCTTGGAATTTTGGGTAACCGTTGGCGGTCGTGTTGGTACTACTGTTACCGAAATGCTTTCTAAGGGTGAAAGTGTAAGCAGTGCTGCTTATGGAGAGCAGGTTACTATTGATGTGCCCAAGGGAGTGCGTTTAAATGACCGTGTTTTCCGTACTCTTGACAGCAAATTGATGTCATATGCACAGCAATTTTTTGGACCTGATGCTAAAAAGCGTATAGCTGTAGATGCAGTTGTAACTGCACATGTAGGACAACCTATGACTGTTACTCTAACCGATGAGGATGGTAATGTAGGCTATGGCGAAACAGATTTTATTGTAGAGGAAGCACGTAAGCGTGCTTTAGACTATGCTGTTGTGCATAAGCAGCTAGACAGAATGGGTACTACTGAGTATTTCTTAAATAGCCTGAATGTGGAGCTGGATGATAATGTTATGGTGCCTATGAGCGAGATGAACGAGGCTCGTCGTATGGCCTGCGAGGCATTGGATGCAGCACGTTTAGAGGCCTTTGCGCCTGCACGTAAGCCTGTGCATAAGCATAATGAAAGCTTTGTGCCCAATGCTAAAAAACGTACCCATGATGGTGCTGTACTGACAGTACATTGCGATAGTCTTGGTAAGGTTAATGCAGCGTTGCAGGCAGGTGCTGAGCGTATCCTTTTTGGCGGTGATTGCTTTACACATATTCCCTTAAGTGATGAGGATTATCGTAAGGCTACCAATATGGTGCGCAAGGCAGGCAGACAGCTGGCCTTTGCAACTCCGCGTATAGTTAAGGAAGCGCAGCTTAAGTATTTTGACAGATTGTTTGCGTTGTGGTCTGAACTGGAGCCTGATTTTGTTTATATCAGTAACAATGGTTTATGGTCCATTGCTGTAAAGCATGGCTTAAAGCCTGTAGCTGATATGTCCTTGAATATTTTCAATTATCAAAGCTTGGAATTTTGGAAGGAGCAGGGTGCCGTTGGTGCTGTTATTAGCTCTGAGATGACCATGGGTCAGGTAGAGCATCTGGCATCTGTAAGTCCTGTGCCTATTGAATGTATGATTCAGGGTCGTTTAGAAATGATGGTTTCTGAATACTGTGTTGGTGGCAGCTTCCTAGGTGATTTGCATAAGGGTGCCTGCAAATTTAATTGCAGTGAAAGCCTTTTCTTAGAGGACCGTAAGGATGCTAAATTCCCCATTGCAACTGACCAATTCTGTCGTATGCATGTGCTTAATGCTCACGAGCTGTCTATGACTGCTAATGTGCAGCTAATGGCTGAAATAGGCGTAAGCAGTCTGCGTATTGACGGACGTAACTATGATGAGCAGCGTTTAGGCGAGCTAATTACTATGTATAAAAAGATTTTAGGTGGTGCCGTAGAGGCTCCAGACAATTTGCCTGGAACAACTAGAGGTCACTATTTTAGAGGCGTAATGTAAGGCTTAATCTAAATTGTACCTATATCTTAAGGCATAATACTATAAATTTTACGGTTTTTGTATTAATCTAAGGTTAATGCGGTGGTTGTATAATCTAAATAGTTGTGATGCCTGTAAGCTACTAGGTAACAAGGCTGCTAAAAGCGTTATAAATTGTTTGTTATACGAGTAAAAGAATTATAAATAATATAGATGGATGGTGTAAGTGATGGCTAGGTACGCGATCAAGACACTTGAATTTGATAAGGTTAAGGCAATGCTGGCTGCTAAGGCTAGTACCTTTTTAGGTAAGCAGGCAGTAGTTAAGCTGGCTATTGAGAGCGATTTTATGCGTGTGCAGCGTCTGCAGGAGGAAACTGCTGAGGCAGTACGTCTTTTAGACGAAGGCAAGCGTTTTCCCTTTGGTGGAGCCTTCAATATAGAGGGTGAGCTGAAGCGTGCACAGCTTGGTAGTATTTTACTTCCTGAAGAGCTTTTGCATGTTATGACAACTGCTGCAGCTATTCGCTCCATGAAGCAGTTTTTGGCAGAAAATGAGGAGGACGCTCCAGCCCTACAGGATTATGGCAGCGATATGCAGGTTTTCAGCCGCTTGGAAAAGCAAATTGATCAAGCCATAGATGATCATGGTGAAATTAAGGATAATGCTTCTCCTAAGCTGAATGGCTTGCGTAATGCCATTGTTATTGCTAAAAACAGGGTTAAGGAAAAGCTAGATAGCCTGCTGCATGACCCTAATAACCAAAAATATTTCATGGATAATTTGGTTACTATGCGTGGTGACCGTTATGTTATCCCTGTAAAGCAAGAATACAAGATGAATTTTCCTGGCATCGTTCACGATCAGTCAGGTACTGGTGCTACACTTTTTATCGAGCCTATGGCAGTTGTTAACCTTAACAATGATATTAAGCGTTATATTGCTGAGGAGCGTGAAGAGGTGGAGCGCATCCTGCGCCAGCTGACACAAAACGTTGGTCAGGAGGCGGAAGCACTTTTAAAATCCTTGGAGCTGTTTACTAAGCTTGATGTTATTTGTGCTAAAGCCTATTTAGCTCAGGAGCAGCACGCTGTACGTCCTATGCTGTCTGTAAATGGCGGCGTGGAAATTCATCAGGGACGCCACCCGCTGTTAAATCAGGATACTGTTGTTCCCTTAGATGTGCAGCTAGGTGAAAAGTTTTCTATGCTGCTTATCACTGGTCCTAACACTGGTGGTAAAACCGTTGCTCTAAAGGCAGTCGGTATATTTGCTCTAATGGCACAAACAGGTATGTTTATTCCTGCAAGCAGTGCTAAGCTGCCAGTATTCCGAGCTGTTTATGCTGATATAGGTGATGAGCAGAGCATTGAGCAAAGCCTGAGTACCTTCTCCGGTCATATGACTAACCTTATTGGTATTCTTAAAGAGGTCAAGGAGAGGGATTTGGTGCTGGTGGACGAAATTTGCGCTGGTACTGATCCCAACGAAGGTGCAGCTCTGGCAATGTCAATCTTAGAGCATTTACATGAAAATAAGGTGCTGACAATGGTTACTACTCACTATAGTGAGCTGAAAACCTTTGCTTATGGTCACGAGGGCATGGAAAATGCCAGCGTGGAGTTTGACCCTGTTTCCTTGCGTCCTACATATAGACTGCTAATGGGTGTTCCTGGCAGCAGTAATGCTTTTAATATTAGCCGCAGACTTGGTCTCGCAGATAGTATCATTGACCAGGCTGGACGTCTCCTCAATCAGGAGCACGTACATATGGAAACTGTTTTGCAGGAGCTGGAGGGTGAACGTCGTCGTTACGAAAGTGGCAGTAAGGAAATTGATGCTTTGCGTTTAGAAAGTGGCGTAACGAGCTTGCTCATGCTAAGCAGGAGTTTGAACGTCGCAAAAATGAAATGCTGCGTAAGGCTAGAGAACAGGCTGACGATATTTATCGTCGCAGCCGTCGTGAGTCTGAGGCTGTTTTGAAGGAGCTGCGCTCCATGAAGGCAGACCTTGATACCAAGCGTTTGGAAAAGGCTGCTGAGGAAGCACGTAAAAAATTGGATAAAACTCTTAGCGAGGATGCACCATTGCCTGAGGGAACTCCCCTGACACCGCAAACTGCTAAAAAGGGTTTAAATGTTTTTGTAACATCCTTAGGTAAAAATGGCATTATTACAGATGTAAAGGGTAAAGAGGTAACCGTTCAGGTTGGTATTCTTAAGATGAATGTACCTGCAGCTAAATGTCTTCTGACAAAGGCTCAGCCAGCAAATCCTAATGGAGATAATAAGCCACGTAAGCGTGCTAAGGCTGGAGCTGGCTATGCACATCAAATGTTTGTAGCTAAAAGCAGCTCTGCTAAGCAGGAAATTGATGTACGTGGTATGACCTTAGATGAAGCTATTCCTGAGGTTGATAAGGCTATTGATGATGCGCTGTTAGCTGGTATTTCAAAGCTGCGTATTATTCATGGCAAGGGTACTGGTGCTCTGCGTGCAGGACTTACTGCTTATTTGGAAACCAACCGCTTTGTGCGTAAGCTGGAAATGGCTTCTTTAGAGGCTGGTGGCTCCGGCGCCACTGTTATTGACTTATAAAGTATTTGAGGGGATAATGTTTTCCTTTAGAATATTGTCGTTAAATTAGCGTTATTTTATTAAAATTTATTTGTGAAGGAGATTATGAACTATGACTATGAGTGTTGCTGCTAAACATGCTAAGGGTAAGGCTGCACAGGATAAGATTTTTGCAGCTAGTGCTGCTGCTGGCGAGGCTATGAAAAAATATGGCAAGTATGCCGTTGTAAATGCAACCATTGGTGCTATTCTGGATGAGGAAGAAAACCTTGTTTGTCTGCCTACAGTGGAGAAGGTTTATCGTGAGCTTGATACTAATGATATTATTGCTTACGCTCCTATTTCTGGTCTGCCTGAATATTTGGAGTGCGTATTGACTGCTGCTTTTGGTCAATCTCGTCCTGATGCTTATTTGGCTGCCGTAGCAACTGCAGGCGGTACCGGTGCTATTCACCATGCCATTTGGAACTATTTGGATGAGGGCGATGTTGCTCTGTGCTCCGACTGGTATTGGGGTGCTTATAAGGTGTTGTGCGCTGATATGAAGCGTGGCTTTACTACCTATAAAATGCTGGATGAAAACAATAAATTTAATCTTGCTGCACTGCAGGAAAAGGTTGACGAAATCCTCGCTAAGCAAGACAATCTGCTGTATTTACTGAATACTCCTGCTCATAATCCTACAGGCTACAGCTTGTCTGATGAGGATATGGATGGCGTTTTGGATATTTTGAAGAAGGCTGCAGTACCTGGAAAAAACATTGTTTTGTTTCTGGATGTTGCATATCTTGATTATGCAGGTGAGAAGGAAGAGGTTCGTCAAATCTTCAAAAAGCTGGGTGGCTTGCCCGAAAACATTTTGGTTATCGTAGGCTATAGTATGTCTAAGGGCTTTACTATGTATGGTCAACGTACAGGTGCTATGATTGGTGTTTCCTCCAGTGCTGATGTAATTCAGGAGTTTAAGGATATTAACCAATACACCAGCCGTGCAACCTGGTCCAATATTAACCGTGCTGCAATGCGTACTTTGGCTGCAATTTATAGTGATGAAGAGCTGCTGGGTAAGGTTTGTGATGAGCGTGACTATTATTACCAAATGATTAAGGCTCGTGCTGATATTTTTACTAAGGAGGCTGAGGAGTGTGGACTGCCTATGCTGCCCTATGTAGCAGGCTTCTTCCTGTCCATTCCTTCCAATGATTCTGACGCAGTATGCAACAAGCTCCATGAGGACAATATTTTTGCTGTTCCTTTGGCTGCAGGTGTGCGTATTGCTGTTTGCGCTGTTCCTAAGCACAAAATCAAAGGCATGGCTGCTAAGGTTAAGGCTGCTATGGACTTTGTTGAAGGCAAATAATTTAAAATTAGTATACAAAAAGGAGAGGGACTGTTTATTTAACAGGCCCTCTTTGTCTAAAAACATGGAGGTGGACTATGCTTTTATGGACTATGCCTAATGGACAAAAACGCGAGGTAGAGGAGGGGAGCTCCTTGCTGAGCCTGGCTAAAAGCTTTGCTAATGACTTTGGCTCTCCTATTGTTGAAGGCCTTTTTAATAATAAGGCTGTAGATTTGCAACGACCCTTATATGAGAACGGTAATGTGGATTTTATCGAAGTCAATAATGAGCAGGGTATGCGTGTTTATACCCGTACTTTGCTGTTCATGGCATTAACTGCTGCTCGCCGTCTCTATCCCAAGGCATCCTTAGAGGTGCGCAATACCTTAGGCAGTGCTCTGTATTTGGTTGATAATGGTCAGCACAAGCTTAGTGAAGCGGAAATCAAGAGCATTGAAGCAGAGATGAAGCGTATGGTTGCTGAAAAAACTCCTATTACCTTGCGTCGTTTGCCAAAGCAGGAGACCATTGCCTTAGCTGGTCCGTGTTGCACTGAAGAACGTATGGGTCTGCTCCAGGCCGTTCCAGATGACAAGCTTATGAGCGTATACTATCTTGAAGGACAGACTGGCTATTTGTATGGCTCATTATGTCCTAATTGCGGCTATGTACCTTATTTTGAGCTGCTGCCATATCAGGAGGGGGTAATTATCAATTATCCTGATATTGGTGAATGGAATAACCTAAAGCCATTTGTAAGCATGCCTAAACTGAATGAAGTCTTTAAAGAGGCAGAGGAATGGTCTGCTATGATTGAATGTAATACCATTGGTAAGCTGAATAAGATTATTGATGCAGGCTATGCAGGTGGAATTATCAGCATAGCTGAGGCTTTGCACGAAAAGAAATTTGCTCAGATTGCAGATTATATTTCTCAGCATCGTGATAAGGTTAAGCTAATTTTAATTGCAGGTCCTTCCTCTTCAGGTAAAACATCAACCGCACAACGCCTTAGCATACAGTTAGCAGTAAACGGTTTACGTCCAATGCCCATATCTATGGATGATTATTATAAAAATCGCAAGGACACTCCTAGAAAGGCAGACGGCAGCTATGATTTTGAAACAATAGAGGCTATTGACCTGGAGCTATTTAACACTCAACTAATGTCCTTGTTAAAGGGCGAGCGTGTAAAGGTGCCTAAGTTTAACTTCCGCACAGGCTGCAGAGAGTATCGTGGTAAGGAGCTGCAGATGGCAGAAAACTCCATTCTTGTAGTTGAGGGTATTCATGGTCTAAATGAGCGTCTTACAGCATCCATACCGGAGGAAAACAAGATTAAGCTGTATGTAAGTGCTTTGACACCTATGTCATTAGATGAACATAACCGTATTAATACTACGGACGTGCGCCTGATGCGTCGTTTAGTACGTGATAGCCAGTTCCGTTCTCATGGTGCGGTAGAAACCTTAGAGCTTTGGGATGATGTGCGTTATGGTGAGGAGCAATACATTTTTCCCTTCCAATGTAGTGCTAATATTATTTTTAATACCACTCTTATTTACGAGCTAGCAGTATTGAAAAAGTATGCGCAGCCTCTTTTGGAGGATGTACGTCCATCTGATGGTAGGGCCTATACCATTGCACAACGCCTTTTAGAGCTGTTGTGGTTTGTAAAGCCCATTGATGAAGCAGCTATTCCTAATAATTCTATTTTAAGAGAGTTTATAGGTGGTAGTATTTTTAAAGAAGCATTATAAAAATATTAAGAAGATATATTGACCTAAAGCAGGCTTAATATGTTACAATAAGAAGATGCTTTAGGAGGAAATATTAATGAGAATAGTAACAATATTGTTGCTTGCTTTCGCAATATTTGTGAATGGCTGTGCCTTTAATGCTGATGATAATCGTAGCACAAAGGATGCAGTTTCACCTGTTGGTACAATGAGTGATGATCGCACTATTGGAATTAAACATTTGCGTCAGCTTGTAACTAAGGATAATAGTCAAGGCAGGACTATTATGTGGTCAGCACCAGGCTCAAAGTATACATTGGAGCTACGGGGCAGTGAAGGTACAGAATACCATGAGGCAGAGGATAGAAGCTTTCATGATGATAAATACCAATATATCCAATATGGTGTGACTCTGGAAAATCTTATACCCAATAGTGAATACATGTATCGTATTTTAAGAGGGAGCGAAAAAGGTAATTGGCATAAGCTGAATACAGGAAATGGCAAGGCCGGCTTTAAAGCACTGATTTTTCCTGATAGTCAGTGTGCTGATTATCGTAACTGGAGAGAGATTGCCCAAACTGCTTATGAGCGTAATCGTGCCGCATCATTTTTTATCAATATGGGCGATATGGTGGATAATGGTCAGCAGCAAAGTCAATGGGAGCAATGGCTTTTTGGCGTAGAGGGCTTTAGTGGTGATATTCCTTTTGCTCCAGTTATAGGTAATCACGAAACATATGCCTTGGATTGGAATATTAAGCTACCTACAGCCTATACCAATCTATTTTATGTTCCCACAAATGGTATGGAGGAATATCGTCATCAATTCTATAGCTTTGATTATGGTGATGTTCATTTTACTGTGTTGGATACAAATTATGATGATGAGCTGTCAGGCTTTCAGCCTAAACTGCGTCAGGAGCAGCTGGACTGGTTAGAGCGTGATTTGGCAAATGCTACGGCTAAATGGAAGGTTGTACTAATGCATAGAGATGTATTTATCTATGGTTTTGGTCCTAAATCAGGTCGTGCTCATACCTTTTCTACTTATTTTATTCAGGTTGGTACAGATATGATGCCAATTTTCGAACGCTATAATGTAGATGCAGTGCTGACTGCTCATTTACACACCTATCGTCGTAGAGTACCTTTGCGTAACTTTAAGCCTGCTAATAATGGCATTACTTATATACTTACAGGTGTAGCTGGTGATGTGCGTTATGAAAATTTGTGGGAAAATTTTGCCTGGGATGCAGCACGTGCGCCGCAGCCAGAAACATCTAACTATATGACTTTGGAATGCAGGGATAATACCTTGACATTTAGCGCCTTTTTACCAGATGGCAGACAATTTGATACAGTTACCTTGACTAAATAGTGTAGGCCATATGATAAATGCTGTTATAGGTATTACAATTTGGTTGAACTATAAAGCATTTTGCATTATGAACATGGTTTAGCAAGTAGCTTAGGGTTATTGGTAAAAATATTGAAAACAAAGACAGCACTCTTACTTTTTACGGTAAGAGTGCTGAATTGTTATGGATATAAAATAGCTTGTAAATGTTGTTTGCTATAGCATATATCAACATATTTGTTTAAGCGTTTTCCTGCCATGCTTTACACAAATCAACCCAGCCCTGACAATTTTGGGAGAATTTTTCCAGTTCATCAGGGGTTAGCTCAATGGCGCTGTTGTGGCTGCCGCAGGCAGGGAAGAAGGTTGTAAAGCGTTTTAAGGATACATCCAAATAAACCTTTACATTGGGATTTATTGCAAAGGGGCACACGCCACCAATAGCATGACCTATTAATGGTTCCACCTCTTCTGCAGCAAGCATTTTAGCCTTAACGCCCATAAAGTGCTTGTATTTGGCATTATCAACCTTGGCATCACCAGCTGCAACAATGAGAATAGCATCATCATGAACCTTAAAGGACAATGTTTTGGCAATACGTGCAGGTTCGCAACCAGCTGCCTCGGCAGCTAGCTCAACTGTAGCACTAGATGTGGCAAATTCAATAACACGGTCTTCTATATTAAAATTTTTAAAATAGCTGCGTACTTTCTCGATAGACATAAAATAGCCTCCCTAAAATTGATTTTAAATACAGAAGTATATAATTTCTTAATGATAGCATTTTCAACGATAGCCAAAAGCATCATGCACAGAAACAATAGCTTAGGACATTTATAATGATATTTACAAATATTAAGTTAGGTACTATAATTACACATTTATTTTATTATCACTATGTTAATACATTGTAAACATCTTTGCAAGCTGCTTTTGCTATTTATATGATAAAAAGATATTGACTAGTGTAGAAGCGTGCACTTTTGGCGCTGATGTGGTAAACTACTAGGTATAAGTAAAGCTAGAAATGAGGGTATAAAAGATGACTGATTCTAAGAAATATGTTAAAAATGGTAAAAAGCTTGGCGTTTTAGGTGGCCTTGGTCCTGCTGCGGCTGCAGAATTTTTGCGTCAAATGGCTATTAAATGTCCTGCAAATATTGATCAGGAGCATCCTGTAATCTATATGATTGGTGACTGTGAAATTCCTGACCGTGGTACTGCAATTTTAGGTCTTGGTGAATCTCCGCTGCCTCGAATTAAAGCGGATTTGATGCAGCTTGCAGATATGGGCGCTGATGTATTGGCTGTTCCTTGCAATA
>USBG01000036.1 GCA_900552855.1 uncultured Phascolarctobacterium sp.
CTATGTACTGTCCAGTGGTTACTATGATGCATACTATAATAAAGCTATGCAGGTTCGTACTCTCATCCGCCGCGACTTTGACGCTGCGTTTGAAAAATGCGATGTACTGCTGACCCCGACCTCTCCTGTTCCGGCATACAAAATCGACGGCCATATGGACCCGCTGACCACCTACATGCTGGACGTTACTACTATTCCTGTTAACATGGCGGGTCTGCCCGGTATATCCATTCCCTGCGGCATCCGACGGTATGCCTATCGGTATGCAATTAATTGGCAAGGTATTGGACGAAGAAACCATTCTGCGTGCTGCTTATACCTTTGAACAAGCAACCGAATATCATAAAGTATTCGCACCGCTGGGAGGTAAAAAATAATGACTAAATATATTACTGTTATCGGCCTGGAGGTTCATGCCGAGCTGAAAACTAAAACTAAAGCCTTCTGCAGCTGCTCCACCGCTTTCGGCAGCACACCTAACACTCATGTATGCCCCGTTTGTCTGGGTATGCCCGGTGCTTTGCCTGTGCTGAATAAGCAAGTTGTAGACTTTGCTATTAAAGCTGGTCTGGCTCTGAACTGCGATATTCAAAAGTTCAACAAGTTTGACCGTAAAAACTACTTCTATCCTGACCTGTCTAAAAACTATCAAATTTCTCAATTTGATAAACCTATCTGCCTGGGCGGTCATATCGACATTGTTGTTGATGGCGAGCACAAACGTATTGGCGTAACTCGTATCCACATGGAAGAAGACGCTGGTAAGCTGAATCACAGCGGTGCAAGCATCAGCACCTCTGACTCCTCCGCAGTTGACTACAACCGCGCTGGTGTTCCTCTGATTGAGATTGTATCCGAGCCTGATATGCGTAGCGCTGCAGAAGCTCGTGCTTATATGGAAAACCTGAAAGCTATTCTTGAATACACCGATGTTTGCGACTGCAAAATGCAAGAAGGCAGCCTCCGCTGCGACGCTAACATCTCCATTATGCCCGAAGGTGCTAAGGAATTTGGTACCCGTGCCGAAATCAAAAACCTGAACTCCTTCCGTGCTCTTGAGCGTGCTATCAACTATGAAGTTGAACGTCAAAAAGAGATTTTGGAAGATGGCGGTCATGTTGTTCAAGAAACCCGTACTTGGGACGAGGCTAATGGCGTAACTCTGTCCATGCGTTCTAAAGAAGAAGCTCATGACTATCGTTACTTCCCCGAGCCTGACCTGGTTCCTGTACAACTGGATGATGCTTGGATTGAGCGTATCCGTCAAACTCTGCCCGAGCTGCCGGCTCAGCGTCAACAACGCTTGATGGATGAGCATGGTCTGCCTGAATACGATGCTTCTCAAATCGTATCTACCAAGGCTATGGCTGAGTACTTCGACGAAGCTGTTAAGACTGCTAAAGATAGCAAGGGTGTTGCTAACTGGCTGCTTGGTGATGTATCTGCTTACCTGAACAACGAAGGCATTACCATTGCTGAATTCAAGGTAACTCCTGCACATCTGGCAGAGCTGGTTAACCTGACTAAAGAAGGCGTTCTCTCTAGTAAACTGGCTAAGAAAGTATTCGTAGAAATGCTTAAAGAAGACGAAGCTCCTAAGGCTCTCGTTAAAAAGCTTGGCTTAGAGCAAGTAAGTGATGAAGGCGCTATTCTGAAGCTGGTTGAAGAAACCATCGCAGAAAATCCTCAATCCGTTGCTGACTACAAAGCAGGTAAAGACCGTGCTATCGGCTTCCTGGTTGGTCAAATCATGAAAAAATCTCGTGGTAAGGCAAACCCGGGCATGGTTCAAAAAATGCTGAAGGAAAAAATGCAATAATATAGTGCTGTAGGCTCTATATAAAAAAGACACCAAGACGTGGCAATGCTGCGTCATTGGTGTCTTTTTGTTTTATGTATGAAGAATAAGCTCCATATCGAGATGTTAGTTATACATCGACATAGAGCTTATTGCATTATTTATTTTATCCTTTTAAAGGTATTCCAGTAAAGAATTAGGGTTCTTAATTCGGCTGGAGCATTACCTCCAAGCTCATTAAATCTTATACTGTGTTTTTTTAGTCCTTTACCTTTGGA
Organism: uncultured Phascolarctobacterium sp.; assembly: GCA_900552855.1. Taxonomy (GTDB): domain Bacteria; phylum Bacillota; class Negativicutes; order Acidaminococcales; family Acidaminococcaceae; genus Phascolarctobacterium_A. Next base: position 2,077 of record USBG01000036.1, read on the forward strand.
GTTATATTTATATCCACAATTGGTGAAAACTTCAGCAAAGTTAGCTCCACTAGTATTGTTTGCTTTTTTAACTTTACACTTTTACTAAAACAACTTCACAAATTGTTCATTTGCAAAAAATCTTGTAATAGCGTATAGTTTAATTAGTTACTTTATTAGTTTACGAATATTGTTGTTTTGATAGAGAGAAGGTATAAAGGATGCAAGATATTAAATTTGAAGGTAGTGGCTTAGGCTTTTGCTGGCTGCTGCTGTGGACTAGCGTATTGACTGTTATTACTGGTGGTTTGTTTTTTCCTTGGGCTTATTCTGCTCAAAGACGCTGGATTTGTGATAATACATATGTTGAAGGACGAAAAACTGAATTCATTGGCACTGGCTTAGGATTTTTCTTTCAATGGCTGATGATTATGATTTTAACATCTATTACTTTTGGCTTATATGCACCCTGGGGATATTGTCAGTTTAAGCGTTGGGAAACCTCCAATACCATTATTACAAGAAAATCCTACTAATTTATTTAGTAAATAAAGGTGCTGTAGATGGCAAATTATATTGTTGGAGGAGTGCTTTTAGTAGCCGTAATCCTGGCGCTGCGCAGCTATTTTGGTAAAAAATATCAGGGCTGTAGTGGTTGTGAGGGCTGTGCTTATTCTCAAAAGTGCAAAGAACGAAACAAAATTTAAGATTGACAAATCAGCCTAATGGTTATATGCTAATATTGTGGTTTAGGCTTGTGCTCAGCCATAGTTATTAGAACAGTCAGCCGCGGCTAGACCTTTGGTCCGCGGCTTATTTTGTTTGAACAGCAGGCTGTTTTTGACAAGGAGATTTTAATAATGCATATACAAAGAGGCTCCTGGGCGGAGATAAATCTTGATGCTATTGCCCATAATGTGCAGCAGGCCAAGGCTAATCTTAAGCCTGGTACCAAGCTGTGTGCAGTTGTAAAGGCTGATGCTTATGGACATGGTGCGGTACGTGTTGCTCAGGAGGCTGCACGCAATGGAGCTGACTTTTTTGCAGTTGCATTACTGCAGGAAGCAGTACAATTGAGGGATGCAGGTATTGACCTGCCAATCCTTGTGCTTGGCTCCATGCTGACCGAGGTTGCAGACCTTGTTGTTCGTTACGACATCAGTCATGCAGTTTTTGATGAAGAACGCTTATATGCCTTAAATAAAGCTGCCTTAAAGCAGAATACTAAGGCTAAGATACATATTAAGATTGATACCGGCATGCATCGTATTGGTGTGCATGTAAAGGATGCAGGCAAGTTTGCCAAGCTAGCAGCCTCTTTGCCAGGCATTGAAATTGAAGGCGTATTTTCTCATTTTGCCACTGCAGATGCAGATGACAAGCAGTATGCAGCTTATCAATTTGAACGTTTTCAGGAGGCGTTACGCCTAATCGAAGCGGAGGGAGTAAAAATTCCTTTGCGTCATATTGCTAATAGTGCAGCCTTGACAGAGCTGCAGGAATATCAGCTGGATATGGTACGTCAGGGAATTACTCTCTACGGACTTCATCCTGCCCATATGATTGATTGCTACAAGGATTTTGAACCTGTTATGACGGTAAAAACCAAAGTAGCTTTTCTTAAAACACTGCCTAAGGGTGAAACAATAGGCTATGGCAGAACCTATACCCTGCCTAGAACAACTGTTGTGGCAACCCTGCCAATTGGTTATGCTGACGGTGTAAGCCGGCGTTTATCCAATAAGGGCTACATGATTATCAATGGTGAACATGCACCTATTATTGGTAAGGTTTGTATGGATCAGCTAATGCTTGATGTTACCGACATTCCTGATGTTCATGTAGGCAGTGAGGTAATTGTCTTTGGTGGCCGTGAGCTGCCGATGGAGCTTGTTGCAGAATGGGCAGATACTATCTGCTATGAAATCATCTGCGGCGTAAGCCCAAGAGTCCCGCGTGAATACGTTAGGGGCAATTAAAAACGCTTTCCCTTATTTTATGACTGCGACTGGTCTGACCAACCTGAGCAGTCATCTTTTTTTGCAAAAAAAGCCCTGTGGAGTTGTACACAGGACTTAATATTATTCTAAATTTTCACATTTAAGGTTATCAAGATAATTTTTTATGACAAGTGCCAATAAAAGCTCAATGCAAACAGAAGGGTCTGTAAGGCTGCAACCCAAAATATCCTCAATCTTAGTAATACGGTAGAGGAGCGTATTTCGATGGATTACAAGTATTTTAGCGGTTTTGCTAATGTTATTAAAGCATTCCAGATATACCTTTAATGTAGAAAGAAAATCAGTATTGTTTTTATTATCATGTTCTATTAAAACATCAAGCTGATTATGATAAAAATATTCCATTTCAGCAGGCTTCATTTGCAGAAAAAGGCGATATAGTCCTAAATTCTTATAACGGCAAACTTTTTTGAAGCCAGTTCGTTGCATTGTTGTCATGGTGGCGGATGCTTCCTGGTAGCTGGTGCGGATGTAGGCAGATCCCTTGTGGATATCTCCTATTGCTAGGATTAGTTTATCATCATTGCAAAGGATGGAGAGGCTATTATGGACTGTTTCCAGATAGGTAATATATCGTTCCAGCTCTTTTTGTGAGCGTGAGCTGATTAGTAGTACGACTTTGTTACCATAAATCATAGAATGGGCAGGAATATTTTTAGCTTCACAAATCTCCTGCAGGTAATGCTGGAGATTTGTTTCATGAGAGTCGCCATTAGTAGAAAATTCTTTAGATGAAGCAAAAATAGAAATAAAATTATAGCTGCTGATTTTTAAAATGACAATAGCCTCATGATCAAGGCTTGGGTTGTATTCGGTATCAGAAGAAAAAATAAGGTAGTTTAAAAGATGATGAATTTTTTGGGACTCAATTTGATCATAATCTATGATACGGGTGATTTCTCGAGTTACATCAATAAGCTTTAAATCCCAAGGCATGGTAAACAGTGGGAATTTTGCCTGATTAGATATATCCAAAAGCTCTTGTGGTAGCTCCTTTATATATTTACTGCCAGTAAGAACAACTAGTCCAGCCAGCTTTTTTATAATACATTCCTGTAAAAGCTTAGGAAGCAAACCTCTGTTGTGTGATACACCAGTGATAAATAGCAGCTCACCACCATGTACCCAATCAGAAACAGAGGCCGTTTGACCTGTGTAGGGATAAGTAATAATGCGGTCAAGGCCTTCTTCGCCTGCGACTAGCTTTATTTTTTGGAAATGTTTTAGAGTAAGTAAATCTTTACAGGTTACGGACATTTTAGCACCTCCATTGCCACAATTATATCATATTAGGGAATATTATAATAGATAAAGTTTATGTTAAAGTGAAGATTTTATGCTTACAATGTATTATGCCGTGGGACAAGTGGATTTAAAATAAATACGATTTAGTGAATACAAAGTTCATTGCTGTAATGCTTTTATTTTTACTGGCTTGTATATTTAAGCATCAAAGGGTTAGTAATGTTTTACTCCATTTATTAGGATGCTTATAATTACAGGGGTTAGGCCTTGCGTTGTACATTTGCAATGTAGAAGGCATAAAAAAGACAAAAAGTAATGTATGATTTTATGCTATAATAAATAAAGAATATAAGCTGCTTAGGTAAATTCTGCCTAGGCAATAGCTAATGATAAAGGAGGATTTTCTTATGGAACTTCAAGAATGGCAGGGGTATGTAAATAAGATTGCAACCTGTGATTATCCGTTGCCCTCTTATATGATTTCTGATTACAACGATTGGCATTGTCGTAGCATTGTTGGCAGAATGCTGTGGCTTTTGAAGGATGTTGAAGGTGCTATGGCAGTACTGAATACTGTTAAGGACGTAAAGGTTGACATGGACGATGTTCCGGAAATGGGCCTTAGTGATCCTGAGCACAAGGTGCTGTGCTTGCGCGATATTGCGGAAATTGTATGGCAGCTTACTGGAATGGGAAGTGCTTCCTTATTTTATTTGCGTGAGGCTGATAAGCTGTGTCGTGAATATAAGCACATTTTCCGTAGTGCAGATAGAGGCAAAATCTGGGTGCGTCGTTTAGAGATTTTGCGTGACAGCGGTGAGGGTGAAAAAGCTACCGCTGAAGCTCATGCACAATTAGAGGCGGATAAGGATAAACAAGGGATTAATTCCTATGCCTTTTATGCGTACCGTTTCTTGGCAGAGGATGCTGCTTTGAAAGAAGAATATTTAAAGGCCTGCGAGCTGCTGCAAATTGCCTATAAATACTTCCCCGTAAACGATGTGGCAGAGCGTGATATTGCTGCTGCGTTAGAGATTGCAGAGCCTAAGGAGCGATATGAAGCATTTCATCATTGTACAACCATTTTGTATCAGCCTTGGGAAAGAGGCAATACACCTACATTAGATGATGTACGTCGTTTGCAGGAGAAAAAATTCCTGGAGCGTGAGGCGAAGAAAAATGCTGATAAGGCTGCTGATTTGCTGAAAAATCTGTAAGTGATATATAATCTGTATTATAGAAGAAAATTTTGACTGACTTCTTGAAAGGAAATGTGTTCTAAAATGTAGACATATTTCTAAAGTATGCTGAGCCTTTTGGATGCTATCCTGTATTTTACAGGTAGCATCCATTTTCTTTTTAGTTTGGACATTATATTTGTAGTAAAGCTAGTTATGTATAGAGGATTTGCATGGTGTGAGGTGAAGGCTACCATTTCTCATTTGCTTAATTTGTAATCGCTTTATACATTTTCATACAAGTAGGTACATTGCTTTTTACAAATTTTTAATCAAGCGTTTAAAACGAACGATTAAAGTTTTTAGTACCAAGTCATAAAGAAAACTGATACAATGTATACATTATTGCTAGAACTATTTTGAGAAGGGAAGTTTAAATATGAAAAAATCTTTATTAGCTGTTGCCCTAGCTGCAGCACTGCTGGCACCCCAAGCAGTTGGCGCAGAAGGCTTTGGCATTGTTGAATGGAGTGCAGAAGGCGTAGCTATGGGCGACGCTCGCATGTTTGCTGAGGGCGATGCTGCTAACGTTGCTTACAATCCTGCTTCTATTACTAAAATTGAAGGCAAGGCTTTAAAATGGAGTGCTACTTACCTGAATCCCCATGGTCAATATGATATGTACGATAAAAAAGGTGACGTAATTGAGAGCGGTCGCAACCGTGTACATCCTGCATGGGCTCCCGGCTCCTACTATGTACGCCAAATTGACGAAAAGAACTGGATCGGTACAGGTACATTTGCTCGTTTTGCTATGGTTTCTGAGTTTGAAAACGGCTCTGCTGCTTCCTTTAACTCTCGCTTAGCAAAGCTGAACGGCGTTAGCTTTACCCCTGTTTTTGCTCATAAATTTGATAAGAAATGGTCTGCTGCCGTAGGTGCAGAAATCAACTATATTGGTTTGGAACTGCAAAAAAATATGATGGTTCCGACCGGTGTTGAGCAAAAACCTTATGTAACTGCTGAAACTCAAACTAAAGGTGAAAGTTTTGCCCTTGGTTGGAATGCTGCTGCTAACTACACCTTTGATGATAAAAATGAAATTGGCGTAGTATATCGCAGCCGTATGACTCACTCCTTAGAGGCAGATTTCAAAATGAACGGTAATAAGGTAGCGGATGCTTATGGCGTAGTAACTCTGCCTGATACCTGGTCCATTGGCTACAATCATAAATTTGATGACAAAACCCGCGTTGAATTAAATGCAACTCGTACTAATTGGAGTACATATGACGCACTGGATATTTATTTCAGTAATGACATTACTGGTAAGTTGCCTCCTGCTGTTCTTAGTCCCAAAAATTGGGAGAGCGGCTGGCGTTATGCAATCGGTGCTGAGCACAAGCTGAGCGATAAATATTCTGTAATGGCAGGCTTTGCTTATGACGGATCCTGTATTCCTTCTGATGGTGCAGACTTTATCGTTCCTACTGGTAACCGTCGTACCTACACCATTGGTGGCCAATATCATGACGATAAGCAAACCTTAGGTGTAACTATGGGTTACATGGATGTTGGTAGTTTGGACATTAAAGGTACTGCAACTGATTTATATGATAGTGCTCACACCCATGACAATTATGTTACTATCTTCGGTATCAGCTATCAAAGAAACTTCTAATAGCTTTGTAGGCTGAGCGAAATAGTATAGAGAAAGCTGTTTTTAGAGAGTCATCCTTCGGGATGGCTCTCTTCGTTTTAGGTGTTGTTAATGTTGCTTGTGAGGGTTTTGGTATTTATAGTTAGCGCAATCCTAGAGGATAGCAGGTCATGGGCAGTAATTTTAATTTAGACAAGCGGCGAATCTAAGTTCATGAACTTCCTTACAGAAATAGATATAAGGACATATGGTGAGTGATGTTATTTGCTTAAAAGCGATAGTTTGATTAAATAGACACTTTAGTTACTTTCTTTTTACATATAAGACAAGACAAATGCTGAATTTTATACTATAATTAAGCAATAGATACATTTTATTAATGTGTGGTGGGACAAATGTCTGTAATTTTTTACTTTAGTGGCTCTGGCAACAGTTTGTATACTGCAAAAATGGCCGCACAGTCTCTGAAAAGCTGTAGACTGGAAAATGTTGCTAACTATATAAAAAATCCCTATAAGGTGGAGGACAAGGTTGTGGGAATCGTTTTTCCTGTGTACTGCTTTGCCGTACCGCCTATTGTAGAGGAGTTTGTCAAGCTGCTTAAGGCGGCTCCTGATTATACCTTTGCCATTGCTACTATGGGTGGTAGTCAGGGACAAACGCTTTATCAGCTGCAGCAGCTTTTGAAGGCGCAGGATATTGCTCTTGATTATGCTAATACTGTGGTAATGCCTGATAATTTCTTTAACCTGTCCAAGGAAAAGCGTGCCAAAATGGTGGAAGACGCAGAGCCTGCAATTAAGACGATTTGTAAGGCTTTGGCAACGCAGGAAAAGGATGTGTCTTTATGTAAGGAAGCATCTTTTTGGAGGTACGCAGGTACTCCTTTAAGCTGGTGGTTTATCCGTACCTTCCAGCATCTTGATGTTGTTCACGTGCTGGAATTCCGCTGCATTGGCTGCGGCCTTTGCGAAAAGCTATGTCCTGTTGATAATATTACCATGGATGGTGAATATCCCAAATTTGATATGCATTGTGCCCATTGCTTTGGCTGTCGTCACTGGTGCCCTGGCGAGGCTATCAGCATTGGCAGCAAGACTACCTACAAAGGCACAAGCTACACTCATCCCAAAATTACAAGCAGTGATATTCTCAATGCTCTGGCAGGAAAATTGCATACGTAATACTAGAAAGTAAAGGCTTATGCCTTGGACCTATTTTGATAATCAATATGCTGAAAGACTGATTGGAGGAAAGAAGATGAAAGAATACGCTGCTTTAAATGAAGCAATGTTGGAGGAGCTGGTTGCTGTTCTTGGTGCTGATTATATAATTACTGATCCAGAGAAGCTGGATATGTACAAAACAGATGAGGAATACGACCCTCGTCGTTTTCGTGTGCCTGAGGCCGTAGTTAAGCCTGCTAATGCTGAAGAAATTGCTGCAGTTGTAAAGCTGTGTAATAAGTATAATGTGCCTGTGACTGTGCGTGGTGGTGGTACAAGCCTTGCCGACGGTGCTATTGCTGTATGTGGTGGCATTGTGCTTTTGACTGAGCGCCTGAATAAGATTATTGAGCTGAATAAAGATGCTATGTACATGGTTGTTGAAGCTGGTGTACGTACTGTAGATATTCAAAAAATGGCTAATGAAGCAGGTTTTCTTTATGCAGGTGATCCCTGCTCCGCAGAAAGCTGCTTAATTGGTGGCAACCTGGCAACTAACGCAGGTGGTAACAAGGCTGTGCGCTATGGTGTAACTCGTAATCAGGTTTATAGCCTGGAAATGGTTACACCTACAGGCGAGATTGTTGAGGTTGGTGCACGTCTGAAGAAATGCTCTACTGGCTATTGCATGGAGCAGCTGGTAATGGGTAGTGAAGGTACCTTAGGTATCATTACTAAAGCAACCTTAAAGCTGTTGCCTTTATGTCCCTTCCGTTTTGATGTGCTTGCTGTATTTGATACTCCTGAAAAGGCTTTGGATTTAGTGCCTAAAATTATGCAGTCCGGTATCAATCCTACCAGTATCGAATATATGGATAACTCATATGTACGAGATACTGCAGACTTTTTGGAGTTCAAGGGTGCACCTCATTATGAAGATGGTATTTACGTAATTATTACTGTAGAGACATATTCTGAGGACGAGCTGGACAGCAAAATGGAGCAGCTCAGCGATTTGTGTGATGAAGCTGGTGCCATTGACGTATTAGAGGCTGATGACAGAATTTGGGCTATGCGCCGCAACTGTCAAGAATCTGTAAGCATGCTCAGCAAGGTTTCTCTTACTGATGATGTTGTTGTTCCTGTAAATAAAATTGCGTCTACTATTAAGGAAATTATGAAGATTGGCGAAAAATATCCGTTCCCTATTCCTGCAAAAATCAACGCTCACATTGGCGATGGCAATTTGCACATTGTTCTTTGCAAATGTGATCTTGAGGATGATGTTTGGGAGAAACTGGTGCATGATTTCCATGAAGAAGTATATGCCTACGCTTATGCTCAGGGTGGCAGATTAGCTGGTGAGCATGGTATTGGCGCTAAAAAGCTTAGCTACATGGAGGAGTTTACTCCGGCAGGCGAGCTGGATTTAATGCGCAAGATTAAATTGGCTTGGGACCCCAATCTGATTTTGAATCCTGGCAAGATTTTTAATGTATAATTTTTAATATATTTTGTTTGCAATGAGGGAACGTTATGACTAAGTACAATTCTGTAACAGATGAATTTGTAGCAGCGCTTAAATCTGTCCTAGGTGCAGAATACGTTTATACAGATGCTGCTACTCTTGATAAATATAAGACTGACGAAGAGACTGACGAGCGTTATTTTCACTTGCCGGATGTTGTAGTAAAGCCTGCTAATGCTGAGGAAATAGCTGCTGTTGTCAAGCTGTGCAATAAGTACCTTGTTCCCGTTACTGTACGTGGCGGCGGCACTGGTATCAATGATGGCGCGATTCCTTTTTTTGGTGGCGTAGTGCTGCTGATGGAGCGCCTGAACAAGATTATTGAGCTGAACAAGGAGGGTATGTACCTTGTTGCTGAAGCAGGCGTACGCACTATTGATATTCAGGAGTTGGCCAATGCCAATGGCTATCTCTATGCAGGTGATCCCTGCTCCGCCGAAAGCTGCCAAATTGGCGGTAACCTGGCAACTAACGCAGGCGGCAATAAGGCAGTACGCTATGGCGTAACCAGAAATCAGGTTTATGGAGTAGAAATTGTAACTCCAACTGGCGAAATTGTTGAGCTGGGTGCACCTCTGAAAAAGTGCAGCACTGGCTACTGTATGGAACAGCTTGTTATTGGCAGCGAGGGAACCTTGGGTATTATTACTAAGGTAATATTAAAGCTGCAGCCTCTGCCTCCCTATCGTATAGATCTTTTGGCTGTCTTTACTGATCCGGTGCAGGCTATGAGCGTGGTTCCTAAAATTGCCAAAGCTGGTATTAATCCTACTAGTATTGAATATATGGACAACGCAAATGTGCGTACTACTTCTCAATTCTTGGATTTTGCTGGTGCACCGCACTTGGATAAAGGTATTTACGTAATCATTACCATTGAAACCTTTGACGAGGACGAGCTGGATACAAAAATGGAGCAGACCAATGACATTTGCGAGGAATGTGGTGCCATTGATGTATTAGAGGCTGATGACAGGATTTGGGCAATGCGTCGTAACTGCCTGGAATCTGTCCGCTTAGTAAGCCTTGTCTGCACAACTGATGACGTAGTTGTACCTGTGGACCAAATGAGTGATATGGTTAAGCATATTATTGCAACAGTTGAGAAATATCCCTTTCCGCTGCGCATAAATGCTCATATTGGTGACGGTAATCTGCATATCGTTTTATGTAAGATGGATTTGACTGACGAAGAATGGGAAAGCAATTTGGCAAGCTTTACCAAGGAGGTTTATGATTATGCCTATGCTCATGGCGGTAGACTGTCTGGAGAGCATGGTATTGGCGCTAAGAAGAGCCGCTTTATGGAGGAATATACACCTTCTGGCGAGCTGGAGCTGATGCGCAGAATAAAGGTAGCCTGGGACCCGAATTTGATTTTAAACCCTGGCAAGGTATTCAATCCTTGAGCAGCAAGGAAGAACAGTAGAAAAGGAGATTGAATAACATGACTAAGTACAACCCTGTAACAGAAGAGGTGCTGGAGGAGCTGCGAGCAGCTTTAGGCGCTGAGTATGTGAAAAACGACCCCGAAACTTTGGAACGCTACAAAACTGACGAAGAGCCTGATCCTCACTACCATCATTTGCCTGAAGTAGTAGTTTTGCCGGGCACTACTGAAGAAGTAGCCGCTGTAATGAAAATTGCTAATAAATATCTTGTCCCCGTAACTCCCCGTGGTGGCGGTACAAGCGTTTCCTGCGGTGCTATTCCTACACATGGCGGTATTGTACTGCTTATTGAACGTATGGATAAGATTCTGGAAATGGATGCAGAGGCTATGTATATGCGCGTTCAGGCTGGCGCCCGTACTGTAGAAATTCAGCAGGTTGCCAATGAAGCAGGCCTTTTATATGCAGGCGACCCATGCTCCGCCGAAAGCTGCCTGATTGGTGGTAATCTGGCAACTAACGCTGGTGGTAATAAGGCTGTGCGCTATGGCACTACTCGCCATCAGGTATATTCTATTGAGGTAGTAACTCCTACTGGTGATATTGTTGAGCTGGGCAGCCGTTTAAAGAAATGCTCTACTGGCTACTGCTTAGAGCAGCTGGTTATGGGCAGCGAGGGTACCTTGGGTATCATTACTGCAGCTACCTTAAAGCTGCTGCCTCTGTGTCCTTATCGCCTTGACATTCTGGCTGTATTTACTGATGTACAGAAGGCCGTAAACCTTGTGCCTATGCTCATTAAGGCTGGCCTGAATCCTACATCTGTAGAATTTATGGATAATGGCTTTGTGCGTGCTGCTTCTGATTATACTGAAACACGCTTGCCGCACTATGAGGATGGCAGCTATGTTATCGTTACTGTAGAAACCTACAATGAGGATGAACTGGATATGAAGATGGAGCAGCTTGATGAAATTTGCACTGCAGCAGGTGCAACTGACGTCTTAGAAGCTGACGAGCGTGTGTGGAGGGTTCGCCGTAATTGCTTAGAGAGTTCTAAGGCTTTGAGCAAGGTTTCCACATCTGACGATTTAGTTGTTCCTGTTGATAAAATTGCTGTCTGCTTAAATCATCTGATGGAGGTTTCTAAGCAATTCAAATTCAAATGCATGTGTCTGGCTCATGCAGGCGATGGCAACCTTCACTTCAATATCCTGAAGATGGATATGACTGATGAAGAGTGGGAGCAGCAGGTTGCAGAATTCCACGCTATTTCCTTTGCTTATGTTTATAGCTTAGGCGGCCGCTTATCCGGCGAGCATGGCATTGGTGCTAAAAAGGCGGATGCTTTAGAGAAGTATTGTGACCCTGTAGAAATGAATATTATGAAATCCATTAAGAGAGCGTTGGATCCTAACAATATTCTTAACCCTGGTAAATTGATTAATGCTTAAGCGCATCG
>USBG01000037.1 GCA_900552855.1 uncultured Phascolarctobacterium sp.
GTATTTTGGCAGCAGGCGAAAAAGCTGTTTCCACTACAAACCGTAACTTCCGCGGCCGCATGGGCCACGTAGACAGCGAGGTTTATCTGGCCAGCCCCTACACTGCGGCTGCCAGCGCAATCACAGGCTATATCACCAGCCCTGAGGAGGTAATGCAATGAGCAAGGTTTGGCGCTACGGCGATCATATAGACACAGATGTTATTATTCCCGCAAGATATTTGAATATTGCTGATTTTACTGAATTAGCAGAGCACGCTATGGAGGATGCCAAGGAAAGTCAGACCATAAGCTTTGCTGCTAACGTCCAAAAGGGTGACTTTATCGTAGCAGGCAAAAACTTTGGCTGTGGCTCTTCTAGAGAGCACGCACCTGTAGTACTAAAGGTAAAGGGCGTTAAATGCATTATTGCCGATAGCTTTGCCCGTATCTTCTACCGCAACGCCATTAACATTGGCCTGCCTGTTTTGGAAATTGGCCCTGATGTAGAAAAAATCCAAGACGGCGATGAAATAGATGTGGATATGCAAAAGGGCAGCATCCACATCATTAATAAAAACATTACCATTACCTGCAAGCCGCTGCCAGAATTTATCCAGAAAATTGCGGACTGCGGCGGACTGATTAACTATATTAAAGGAGAGAACGCATAATGAAGATTACCCTGCTTCCCGGTGACGGCATCGGTGTAGAGATAATTGACGCTGCAGTTGAGGTTTTAGACGCAGCAGCCCAAAAATTTAACTTCAATATTGAATATGACAAGCAGCTCATTGGTGGCTGTGCCATTGATGCCACAGGCGTGCCCCTGCCAGAAGCTACCATTGCCTCTGCTAAAGCTGCAGATGCAGTGCTCTTAGGTGCTGTTGGCGGACCTAAATGGGATAATGTTGCCCCTGAGCTTCGTCCAGAAAAGGGACTTTTAGGTATTCGTAAGGCACTGGGACTGTACTGCAACCTGCGTCCTATGACCGTTTCCAAATATACGGCTCACCTTTCTCCCTTAAAGGCTGAACGTGCTGAGGGCGCAGACCTTTTAATCGTTCGTGAGCTGACTGGTGGCATTTATTTTGGCCAGCACACTGAAGCTCACATCAATGCAGACGGCGTAGAAGAAGCCAGCGACATTGAGCTGTACACCCGTCCTGAGGTAGAGCGTATTGCCCGCTTCGCCTTTGAGGCTGCTAAAAAGCGTCGTGGCAAGGTAACAAGCGTTGATAAGGCCAATGTTTTAGGCTCCAGTCGTATGTGGCGCAAGATTGTTGCGGAAATGCAGGCTAAGGATTATCCTGAGGTAGAGCTGAACAACTTCTATGTAGATAATTGTGCCATGCAGCTGGTGCTGAACCCTAAGCAGTTTGATGTTATCCTAACAAACAATATCTTTGGCGATATCTTAAGCGACGAAGCTAGCACCATTGCAGGCAGCATTGGACTTTTGCCCAGTGCCAGCCTTGGCGACGGCACAGGCATGTACGAGCCCATCCACGGCAGTGCGCCAGACATTGCAGGCCTTGGCATTGCCAATCCTTTGGCAACCATCCTCAGTGCAGCTATGATGCTCCGCTATTCCCTGAACCAAAATGCTGCAGCAGACGCTATTGAAGCTGCTGTTGACTCTGTCATGGAGCAGGGCTACCGCACCCCTGATTTATATGCTGAAGGCTTGAAAAAGGTATCCACTGCTGAAATGGGACATTTAGTTGCGCAGGAGCTGCTAAAATAATTGCATATCCATATAAGCTGTCACTTGTAACGAGTGGCAGCTTTTTTATTTACAACTCTATATTTAATTTTGCAAACCAGTTTCTGACGTAATTCAGAAGCTGGTTTTCTTTTTATAAGCACACAAAAATATCTACATCAAATTTTACCGTTATCATCATGGAAATTGTGAGGAATATCCATAACACCACTATTTTTTCAAATTATCAATAGCATCACTAAAAGCCCACAATAAAGTTGCGACATTTACGTCGCAAGTACGATGTGTAATCGTTAAATCAACTTGTATTCCTCATAGCTCGCACCTTTAAAAGAGCTTCTGATTTTTAATAATATAAAATGAAATACTTTTAAAAGGAGCAACCTCATGACAAATATTTATGGCTATATCCGTGTGAGTACAAAAGAACAAAATGCAGATAGGCAAATTATTGCTATGAATAAACTACACATTCAAAAGAAAAATCTATTTATTGACAAACAATCGGGAAAAGACTTTGCACGCCCTCAATATCTAAAATTACTGCAAAAACTAAAAAAAGACGACCTGCTCTACATCAAAAGCATTGATCGTCTGGGACGTAACTATTCAGAAATTTTGGAACAATGGAGAATTTTAACTAAAAACAGAAAAATTGATATTGTCGTTATTGATATGCCCTTGCTCGACACTCGCCGTGGCAAAGATTTAATGGGAACTTTTCTAAGCGACATTGTCCTGCAAGTGTTATCTTTCGTAGCAGAAAACGAACGAACCAATATTAAACAACGCCAGGCAGAAGGCATAGCCGCAGCTAAAGCAAGAGGCGTAAAATTTGGCAGACCAGCAACTCCTCTCCCCAACAACTTTGTCCAAGTATATGCGGACTGGAAAGATGGCAAAATAACTGGCACAGCAGCTGCCAAACTTTGCAATATGCCTTTGTCAACTTTTAGGTATAAAGCAGAAATTTATGAGCGAACACTGCGTTTGCAGTTAATAAAAATTACAAAATAGTCTACTTTTCTGTATAAGAAAATAATACAACATAACACTACCTTTAGCAACCACAAAGTGGCTATTTGGCTATGAAACCGCCTTACTTGTAACGTTGAGAAGCATTTACACAAACCTAGAGATTTTTGTAAGCAAGCCATTTCTTGTAAACATTATATCCATAGGAGAAATGTATTATGTCCAAGCAACAAGTAAAATCAAAACAACGAGTAGCTGAACATGGTGAAGTGTTCACCGCTGAACGTGAAGTCAAAGCTATGTGTGACCTGGTCAAACAGGAAACAGAGCGAATTGAAAGCCGTTTTTTAGAGCCAGCCTGCGGCAACGGAAATTTTCTTGCTGAAATTCTTGTCCGCAAACTAAACGTAGTAAAAAACCGCTATGGCAAAAGTCCTTTTGATTATGAACGTTATTCTGTACTGGCAATTACAAGCTTATACGGAGTAGATATTTTGGAAGATAATGCCGAAGAATGTCGTCAACGTTTATTTGATATTTGGAACAAAGAATATACCGCCAATGCAAAAAAGCAAGCTAATGAGCAATGCCGAGAAGCGGTAAAATTTATTCTCAACAAAAATATCTTATGCGGTGACGCCCTTAATTTATGTCACGCAGACGGAACGCCAATCATATTTGCGGAATGGAATCTTGTTACAGGCAATCAGATAAAACGTCGTGATTTTGCATTAAACGAATTACTCGACGGACACGAAGAACAAATGAGTATTTTCATGATTGGATGGGAATATGACGAAGAAACCCAAGCCTTTATTCCCTCTCCTATTAAAGAATATCCGTTGACTAATTATAGAAAGGTGCAAAATTATGACTAATTTTTACAACAATATGTATAATCCCGACGTTCTTTCTTGTTTAGCCAATCTATCCAATGATGAAGTTTTTACGCCACCAGAGGTAGCAAATAAAATGTTGGATATGCTGCCGGAAGAAATATGGCACGACAAGAACGCAACTTTTCTTGATCCTGCGTGCAAATCCGGCATATTTTTACGAGAAATTGCCAAGCGTTTATTAGAAGGACTAAAAGATGAAATTCCCGATTTGCAAGAACGCATTGACCATATTTTTCATAAACAATTATATGGTATTGCCATTACCGAACTAACCAGCCTTTTGTCACGCAGAAGCGTTTACTGTTCCAAATACCCTAACAGCAAGTATTCTATAAGTCTTTTTGACAATATGAGTGGCAACATTCGTTACGAACACATACAACACAGTTGGCAAAACGGCAAATGCAAATTCTGCGGTGCCTCTCAAAGTGAATACGCCAGAGGCGACGAACTAGAAACCCACGCTTACGAATGGATTCACACACTACAACCGGAGGAAATATTTAATATGAAATTTGACGTAATCATAGGCAATCCGCCGTATCAAATGAGTGATGGTGGTAACGGAGCTAGTGCTTCACCAATATATCAGCATTTTGTTAGCCAAGCCATGAAACTAAAGCCAAGATATTTAACTATGATTATACCAGCCAGATGGTATGCTGGCGGAAAAGGTTTAGATGAATTTAGAGATAATATGCTAACAGACCAACATATTAGAGTTCTACATGATTTTCAAAATGCCTCAGATTGTTTTCCTAGTGTAGAAATAAAAGGTGGTATTTGTTATTTTCTCTGGAACCGTGAAAACCCTGGATTGTGTCAAGTCATAAATCACAACGCTAACGGAAATTTAACTACTTCAAAAAGAATGCTCAAAGAATCAGGAGCCTCTACATTCATAAGATTTAACGAAGCAATAAATATCCTATATAAAACAAAAAAATATAACGAACAATCTTTCTCATCTTTAGTTTCTTCCAGAAAACCATTTGGTTTACCAACGTACTTTAGAGGCACAAAAATAAAACAAGCTGATAGTATCATACTATACGAAAATGGCGGAACTAGCTATATATCTTCTAGAGAACTAAAAAAAGGACATAATTTAGTTAATACTTATAAAGTTTATATAACGCGTGCATATGGTGCTGGAGAAACATTTCCACATCAAATTTTAAATAAACCATTAGTTGGTGAAAAAAATACATGTTGCACAGAAACCTATCTTGTCATTGGTCCATTTAAAACAAAAAAAGAAGCAGAAAACGTTATGTCATATATACAAACAAGATTCTTTAGATTTTTAGTACTACTTATAAAAAATACTCAAGATGCCACTAGTAGAGTCTATCAATTTGTTCCACTCCAAGACTTCTCCAAACCTTGGACAGATGAAGAACTTTACGCAAAATACGGTTTAACAGAAGAAGAAATTGCCTTTATCGAAAGTATGATTAAACCTATGGAATTGGATAAATAGGAGGAATGGAAAATGCGATTTGATAACGACAATATATTTCATATTTGCAAAGAAGAAATACTATCAGCTTTCAGCAAGGCATTGACAACTCTTTTTGAAAATGATGATTTGCTTTTTGAGTTTGGAGCCGATGAACGTACAATAGCCGGCAGACTTGCTATGTACCTGCGTGACGAATTTGCTTATGCTGAAGCCCATGGAATCACTATTGACATAGAATATAATCGTGATGAAGATAAAGTAAAATATGAACATCAACAAGAAAAAAAGAATCGTATTTTTCCAGATATTATACTTCACCAAAGAGGTAGCGGTAAAAATCAAAAATACAAAAACGATATTTTTTACTGTGAAATGAAAAAATCATCCACTCCTAACGCATCCGATAAAGAAAAAGTAATAAGACAATTAGACGAAAGAAAATATCAATATGGAATTAACTTGTACTATATTAACCACTGGGAAGCAAAGTTAGATTTATACCTATACTCTGAAAATAAAATAATATGTCTACCCTATTGCTATAGTAAATCCTATAATTATTTGTTAAGTAAAGAAAATAAGTAGGTGATAAAATGTCTATAGAATTTTTCCCTCAACGCCCTGACGCTCGCCCTATGATTTACGCTTACGAAGATACTAACCCTCAATACGAAGGTCTTTTGAAAGTTGGTTACACTGCCATTGATGTGGATAAACGTGTTGCACAGCAATATCCTACTAAACGACCGGACGGGAGCGTTCCCTATCGCATTGTTTATCGTGAGAGTGCAATGTATTCTGATGGTTCGTCCTTTACTGACCACGATGTCCATAGAATATTAAGACAAAAGCACATTGTCGGAATGGGTGGCGAATGGTTTCGCTGCACTGTAGATGATGTAAAAGCAGCTGTTTTGGCAGTAAAAGAGCATATAGAAAACGTAGAAAACCGTACTAACTATTTTTCTATGCGCCCTGAACAGCAAGAGGCAGTAGAAAAAACAGCAGCATATTTTACAAGTGTTCACGAAGAAGAACACAAGCAAACGCCCAAATTTTTATGGAACTGTAAAATGCGTTTTGGCAAAACCTTTGCTTCTTACCAGCTTGCTAAAAAAATGGGCTTCAAAAAGATTCTTATCTTGACTTTTAAACCAGCTGTTATCAGTGCCTGGCAAGAAGATTTAAACAGCCACATAGATTTTGAAGGCTGGCAGTTTATTTCACGCAAGACGGAACTTACCTACGAAAAAGCTGATACCTCTCGTCCTATAGTCTGCTTTGGCTCGTTTCAAGATTTTCTTGGGGTAAATAGAGAAACAGGCGGTATTAAAGCCAAAAATGAATGGGTTCACTCTACCAACTGGGATTTGGTTATCTTTGATGAGTATCACTTTGGAGCGTGGAAAGATAATGCCAAAAAACTTTTTGAAGCAGAAGACGAAGATACCTACGATAACGAAGATTTGAATAAATATGACCGTGGCAACGCCTACGATGAAACATTTTTGCCTATCACTACCACATATTATCTTTACTTATCCGGTACACCTTTTAGAGCATTGAACTCCGGTGAATTTATTGAAGAACAAATTTACAACTGGACATATTCAGATGAACAACGTGCTAAAGAAAACTGGCAAGGCGAAAACAATCCTTACGCAGCTCTCCCACGTATGGTTATGATGACTTATCGTATTCCTGACAGCATCAAGCAAATTGCTATGCAGGGTGAGTTTAACGAGTTCGATCTAAATGTGTTCTTCTCTGCCAAAGGTTCTGGAGATGAAACAAAATTTGTCTACGAAAATGAAGTGCAAAAATGGTTGAACCTTATTAGAGGTGCTTATTTAGAAACTAGTGTGGACGATTTAAAACTGGGAGCTAAAAAACCGCCCATGCCTTACGCAGATACAAGGCTTTTAAACGTATTGCAGCATACATTGTGGTTTCTTCCCAATATTGCCTCTTGCTACGCAATGAAAAATCTGTTGGAACAGAAACAAAACGCTTTTTATCACGATTACACCATCAACGTATGTGCTGGTGTCCAGGCAGGTGTTGGCGTTGAAGCATTAAAACCTGTACAAAATTCAATGCGAGATCCCCTAAACAGCAAAACTATTACCTTATCCTGCGGCAAACTTACAACAGGTGTTACAGTAAAGCCTTGGACAGGTATTTTTATGCTAAGAAACCTTTCCACCCCGGAAACTTATTTTCAAGCTGCGTTCAGAGTGCAAAGTCCTTGGGAAATAACAACGGACAACGGTAAAAAGGAAATTATAAAAAAAGAGTGTTATTTATTTGACTTTGCCTTAGACAGAGCATTAAAACAAATTTCAGATTACAGCTGCCGCCTGAATATCAACGATACTAACCCTGAAAAGAAAGTTGCTGAATTTATTAGTTTTCTGCCTATCATAGCCTACGATGGCAGTGAAATGCGTCAGATTAACGCTGGTGAAGTATTAGATATAGCAATGGCAGGAACTTCTGCAACATTACTTGCAAAACGTTGGGAAAGTGCATTGCTGGTAAATGTAGATAATGATACTTTGGCACGTTTAATGGCAAATACAGCTGCTATGAACGCTTTAATGAAAATTGAAGGCTTCCGTAGTTTGAATGATGATATTGAAACCATTATCAACAAATCAGAAGCTGTGAAAAAAGCCAAAAAAGAAGCAGGAGATGATATGACTCCTGCTAAGAAAAAAGAACTTACAGCGGAAGAAAAAGAGTACAAATCTAAACGCAAGCAAATTCAAGAAAAGCTCATTAAATTTGCTACTCGTATTCCTATTTTTATGTATCTGACCGATTATAGGGAGCAATGTTTAAAAGATGTTATTACTCAACTAGAACCGCAGCTTTTCAAAAAAGTTACTGGTCTTGATGTCAAAGATTTTGAACTATTGGTATCACTTGGCGTATTCAATGATTCTTTGATGAACGACGCTGTCTATAAATTTAAACGTTACGAAGACGCAAGTTTAAGCTACACTGGTATCAACAAACACGCTGGTGAAAACCAGGGTGGTTGGAATACGGTTATCACTGCTAATGACTATAATAATTTGTTTGAACTTCAATCATAATACTAGTTCTCTAACGCTGTCACTTGTAATGAGTGGCAGTGTTTTTATTTTCCCCTCTTCTTCCCCTCCCCAACAATTTCTCTTCACTTTAAACATATAAAATGATAAAATTAAACGATAAGGACTTTTTAGGAAAGCTATTATTTATTGGAGAATTGAATTAGATGAAGCTTTATAGCAAACCCATGACACCTTTGCAGATTCAGCAATATCTGCACAAGCTGCAGCTAGAAAATTTGCAGCCTGCTGTTGATTTGGAAACCTTAAAGAAGCTACAGGATGCTCATTTAAAATTTATACCCTATGAAAACTTTGACTGCCTTAATGGCAGGATTACATCCCTTGACCACGAGGATATGTTTAATAAAATGATTCTGCATAATCGCGGCGGCATCTGCTTTGAGCTAAACGGCCTTTACAATTGGCTGCTAGAATCCCTTGGCTATGATGTAGTAAGCTATGCAGGACGCTTTATTGATAAAATCAAAACCTACCAGCTGCGCCGTCATCGCACCATGTGCGTTAATATTAATGGTACACGCTACGTAACGGATGTAGGCGTCAATAGTGAAAGCCCACGCATCCCCTTAGAGCTGGTGGAAAATAAAATTCAAAGTGATGGCATCAGTCAATATAAATACACTAAGGACGAATTTTGGGGCTGGCTGCTGTGGCAAAAGGAAAAGGGCAAGCCGTGGAAGCGTATGCTTGGCTTTACAGAGGAGCAGCAGCTTGAAAAGGACTTTCAAATGGCAGCCTTTTGGTGTGATGCCCATCCAGACTCACCCTTTAACAAAAATAAAAATTTATCCATTTTCCGCGAAGACTGTAATATTACTATTCGCAGCAATTATCTCAAATTCTATTTAAGCGGCAGAGTCAAATACCGCTATCGTATCCGTAATGGCGCCGAGCTAAAGGAGCTTTTATGGGAATACTTTGGTATCAATGTAGAATATCAGCTAAAGGATGATGGTATGGACTTTGAGTAAGCCGCAGAAAGGAGTACCCATGAGCCTTTTAGACAGAATACCACCCTATAGTAAAAAAATATTGGCCGCTCTTGAAGACGCAGGCTTTGAAGCTTATCTTGTAGGCGGAGCAGTGCGTGATTTAATACTTAACCTCACTCCCGGAGATTATGATATTACCACCAATGCTCGTCCAGAACAGGTTTTGGCGCTGTGCCAGCAAAAGAACTGGTTTACAGTAGATAACTTAGGCAATAATTTTGGCTGTGTAGTCATAGTCCTTGATGGTGTACCTACTGAGGTAACCACCTTCCGTGGCGAACGCTATGGCGAAGGCGATGCTCATAGGCCTGAAAAAATTTGGTACTGTGATAAATTAGAGGATGATTTAAGCAGACGTGACTTTACCATTAACGCCATGGCCATGGATTTACGTGGTAAGGTTTATGACTATTTTGGCGGTCAAAAGGATTTAAAAAACAAGGTCCTGCGTACTGTTGGTCCATCCTCTAAGCGTTATGAGGAGGATGGCCTAAGAATGCTACGTGCCTGCCGCTTTGTAGCACAGCTTGGCTTTATCTATGTCCAGGAGGACGATGTTTTACCAGCCTTTGGTATGGAGGGAACCCCCTATTACCTAAAGCAAAATTATAAAATGCCTATAGAACGCTGCCATGATTTATCTCTAGAGCGTGTACGTACTGAGCTTGATAAGCTGCTGCTTTCTGATAACGCAGGCCATGGCTTAATGCTTTTGGTAGCCACAGGACTGAGTGATATGGGCTGCAGAGTAAAATCTAACGGCACCTATAAGGATGTCCCCATCCTGCCAGAGCTGCGTCATCAGGTAGGCTTGCCACAAAACCCCAAGTACCATTGCTATGATGTTTTTGAGCACACACTATTAGCCATTGATACAGCGCCAAAAGAGCTGGCTATACGTTGGACCTTAGTAATACACGACCTTGGCAAAGGCTTAGAAAACGTCCGCATTATGAAAAACGGACAGCCCAGCGACCCTGGTCACGAGGCCGTAAGTGCCGTTATGGGCAAGGAAATTTTAACAAGACTGCAATATCCGCCCAAATTCATTAAACTAGTAGTATGGCTTGTAGCACAGCATATGCACTTTGCTCCTATGCTGCTTACAGGTCAAAAGACACTGCTCCGTTGGATTCGTAGCGAAGCCACAAGTGGGCAATTTAGCAAGCAGCAGGAAATGGTTGAGGCCTATGCACAGCTAGTAGAGGTATTTTTAGCAGATATGGGTGCAACCCACGCCCGCCATAACGAACAATTAATGCTGGAAGGCAGACAATTAGGAGAGCAAACAGTAGAGCTGGCAAAAACATTAATGCCAGTGGGCACCAGTGACCTTAACGTTAGCGGCAAAGAACTGATGGAAATAATGCCACGTGAGCAAATCCGCTACATGCTGCCCTACCTTTTAGAGCGTGTCCAAGCAGGCAATCTGCTCAATGAAAAAGAGGCCCTGCTGCAGGCCGCTAAAAAGCATCTGCAGAGAGCCAATAAAACAGGAAGTGAAAAATGAAAAGATATTTAATCGTCATACTATGCGCCTTTATTGTAATTGCAGGTGTAAATTATCTTATTCAGCAATTTACAGCACCAACAACCAGCTCCAACGAGCATCCTACTGGCGGCGCCTACCAATTTGAGGGTAAGCACGATGTAAAAAACTCCGTCTACTTTGCTGCACCAGATTTTTATAATATGAAATCTAATAAAAATCTAGTTATCCTAAGCAATTTCAAAACCATGCAGCAAAAAACAGGCTACACCTGTGCTCCTGTCGCAGCTGCCATGGTGGTAGAGCACGCATTAGGACAATGTCCTCATACAGAAATGGAAATTGCCAAAATTATGAGCACCAGTCAATATAACGGCACCACCATCAAAGGCGTTGTCAAATATTTTGAACACATTGGCTGGAATGTAGAAAGCTCGGCTAATAATACCAGTCCCAAAAACTACAAGGATTTTCTTTGGTTTGTACAGCAGCACCTTCATAAGGGTATTCCCATCATCGTCGAAAACGTAGAATGGGGCGGTCACTACCGCGTCATCATAGGCTATGACACCATGGGAACGGACTACACCGGTGATGACGTCCTCATCATGGCCGACTCCTTTGACCTTGCAGACCATGTCCAAGACGGCTACAACGTAGAAAACGCACAAAAATTCTTCTACATGTGGTTCGACGCCAAGCTCTTCAGCAGCTGGGACCAGGCAACCCCCTGGGTAGCAGCGTGGCCTAAGTAAATAACGTAGATAAAAGTAAAACTCTCCCTCGCAGTAGATGCGAAGGGAGAGTTTTTGAGTTTAAGCAATACGTTTTGCTAGCTCTTCTACTTCTTCTTTAGAAAGCTGCGTACCTAGAACAACAAAGTCAACTGTTGCTCCTGCTCTTAACATTCTTTCTGCATTTTGCTTTCTATCACTATGAACTCTTTCCTCAGCTTCCTTATCAGCCAGCTTTTGCATCAATTCACACATGGTCATATTTTACACCTACGCAATACGTTTTGCCAGCTCTTCTACTTCTTCACGAGACAGCCTTGTACTCTTCACGATTAACTCAATATCTGACCCAGATTCCAACAATATTTTAGCAGTTGCGATTCTATCCTCATGAACTTCTTTATCAGCCAGCTTTTGCATTAATTCACACATCTTGCCAACGCCTCCTTCATCCTTCATATAGCCAACCTTAGCAGACAATTTACTACTCAACATATCGCCTGCTGTCTTACAGAAAAAGTCATGCATCAGCCGTCCCAAAGGCGTTACTGTGTTGCGTTTTTCTGCATTTACATATATTACGTGCGAGCCATCATCAAGCTCTGCACCATTTTCTGCAATGTTCTTTTTAATATGGTATATCGGTAAATCGTATCCCAGTACGTCATGCTCCGTAATAAATATAACGTAGGTATCATTTAGTTTGCCATAATCTAAACCTGCCTTAAACTCCTTAGCATCAATCAAGCTAACATAATAACGTGCTCGCTTAGGCAAATCTCCAGTATTAACACGCTGTACCTCCACATTAAAATTACGACCATGCTCATCTTGAGCAAAAATATCTAAAACTGCAGAATGACCTGCAATATTCTTAATTGCGTACTGAGCCTTAGAACTTTTCACCTTAATTTTATCATTTTCTAAAATGACCTGCAACAAAAATTCTGTAAGCTCAATATCATCGTCAAATACAGCGGATAAGAACACATCGTCCATCAAACAAAACTCTTTAATTGTATTTATGTAGCTTAGTCTTTTCTCCTCACTAATCACATTTTCAGCTTCCTTTCCATAATCAATTTCTTTTAATGATTTTGCGGTAACATTCCCCCTTTAAGTAAAAAAGCAGTACGATTACCATTTCTGGTAAAAGTACTGCTTAAATTCATCCTCAAACCGCCATACTACTCACGGTCACGTATTTAATTCATATGTATTCTAACACTAATTCAGTAAATAAGCAAGTATAGCAATAGTCATTGATGCAACATTCAACGCTCCACCTCTTCGTAAACGCCCAAAGCGTTTCCACCCAATCCACCTCTCCGTCATTGCCTACGGCAATGCCACCTCTCCTTAAAAGGAGAGGCTTAAGTGCATTCGAACGTAAGGTTCCCCTTTTAAGGGGACAAGGCGAATTGGCCGTAGGCCAAGAGAGGGCGGTCTGGACCGGCTGGCTGTCAGCGTAGCTGACTGAGAGGTTTTATATAAAAAGAGCAGTAATACATCGCTGTACTACTGCTCTTAAAATCAGTTGCTGCCTCTTGAAGAAGCCAAGCTTATTATGCTTTATTCAATTATCAAATGTACTGCATTGCGTATAATATATTAGAAGGAAACCTCTACACCTGCAACAAAGCTACGGCCGGGCATAGCATAAATATCGCCACGTCCTCCTACATTACTACCAGCACCTGGAGTACCTTGAATCGCACTTTCAGCATACCATACATCAAGTAGATTGTTAGCTACTGCAAACAACTTAACATTTTTAGTAGCTTGGTAATTTACGCCAAGGTCTAAAATCAGATAATGGCTATTAGGCCAACCACCATCACTAGCACTTCCGCTTAAGGTACTTTCACTATCATCACGACTCAACATAGCTCTACCGGTTAAACCAATATCCAGCTTATCATTTTGATACTTAACACCTAAATTGACAGAATGTCTAGGAAGATACCCTAATTTTATGCGATCTTGATCTGCTCTAGCATCTGAAGTATGCTTCAAGAAGGAATAACCAA
>USBG01000038.1 GCA_900552855.1 uncultured Phascolarctobacterium sp.
CTTGTTTTAAATTGTACGGGAGGGTATGCATATGGATAGACGAACTGAAAAAACACGTCAGGCAATTATAGATGCCTTTGTCAAGCTGACCAATAAATCAGGCTATGAAAAAATTAGTGTCAAAGATATCATTCAGGAAGCTAACGTGGGCCGCAGCACATTTTATGATCACTTCGAAACCAAGGATGAGCTAGCACGAGCTATTTGCTATGCTCTTTTTGAGCATATTTTTGGAGAAAATGTGCCAGTTTGCTCTACCCATGATTTTTCTAAAACTCCGACCAATACCAAAAACCGTATTACCCATATTCTTTATCATCTTAGGGATAAGAGGCAATATTATCTAGGTATTTTAAAGTATCTTCATGGCAGTATGTTTCTCCGCTTTATGAGGGAATATATGCAGCAGCATATTCAAATCAGCTTTACAAATGTTACGGAATACCATATGACCAATATTCCAGAGGATTTTATCCGCAACCACATCACCAATAGTCTTATTGGTATGATTCATTGGTGGTTACGTAACGAAATGCAGCAAACGCCAGAGGAAATGGCAGAATATTTCTGTACATTAATGAATACAAACTTAATAGAGCTCAAATCAGATAAATAATTAAAGGCTGTTCCGCAAAATGCAGAACAGCCTCTCTTTATGCTTTTTATAAAATTGGAAAATTATTAAATACAGTCCCTCCAAAAGGGAAAGCTGCTCAAAGCTACTGTCATAATCAGTACCAAGTAATCAGCAAAGCCCAATGGTTCAGATGGCATATTTTTGTAGGTATTACCGCCAAAGCCCTTCAGCTCCATAGACAGCGCCAAGGTTTCAGACTTGGCTACAGCACGCATAACTAAGGGACGTATTACTACCAAATATGCTAAGAAGCGCTTGATGATATTGCCGCGATTAGAATAGCCTCTGCAGCTTTGTGCATCCAAGGTAATAGCGCTATCATTCAAAAAATTTGGTACAAAGCGCAGTGCCGTTGTAAGCATAAAGGCATACTCGCAGGGCATATGAAAACGGTCAACCAATGCTTTGGCAATATCCTGAATTCTGGTAGCAGCCAACAAGCACAAAAAAGCCATTGTCATAACCAGCATACGCAAACCACCAATTAAAGCATCTTCCAGCTTAGTGCCAAACAAAAGCTGCAATAAAATCATCATACCTGTAAATACTGCTAAGCCACCAATTGCCGCCATAGTCATTCTGTCATGCTTAATATAGAGCAGCAAAGCTAGCTCCAATACCAGTATAACAGCAACCGCTTCTACAGGAAGAATAAAAACCCAAGCAGTAATTGCTAAGGTAACAATAATCTGAGTAAAGGCTGTAAGCTTCATTATTGCTCAGCCCCCTTTCGAACTACTGCAGCACAAAATTCTTCAGGTGTTGCAGCATCTACGCCTAAAGCAGCTGCTAAAGATGCTACTGTAGGATGGCGCAAGCCCCAACGCTCAACTGGATGCGTTCCATTAAATAGCTCCTTAGGAGTTCCATCAAATACCTTGCGTCCATGATGAAGCACCACAGCGCGCTTAGCATAACGACGTACGATATCCATATCATGAGAAATCAAAATTATGGTAATTCCACGTTTTTCATTGATAGCTTTAAGATAGGACATCATATTTTCCTTTTCTAAAGCATCCTGACCATTAGTAATTTCATCTAAAATCAAGGTGCGTGGATTCAGAGCCAATGCTGCTGCTACTCCCAAACGACGCTTTTGTCCAAAGGAAAGCAAGCGAGGATATTCCTTTTGCAGTTCAGTTAATCCCATAGCTTCTAAAGCCTCTAGAACCTGACGCTTAATAGTTTCCTCAGTTAATTTTTTTGCACGAGGGCCATAGGCAACCTCATCAAAAACTGTATCCTCTAAAATCTGCAGATCAGGATTTTGAAAAACATAGCCAATTTTATCTGCCAAATCTGCAGGCTCTCGCTTAATAATATCCTCTCCATCAACAAGAACTTCACCACTGCGAGGATGACACAAGGCCATAAACAAACGACTAAGTGTAGTTTTACCACTACCATTATGACCAAGAAGAGCTACAAACTCGCCATCTTCAATGCGGCAGTCCATATCATTAATAACAGGCTGTCCACGTAAATAAGCAAAGTTAACGTCTTTAGCTTCAAGCATTAGTCAGCCCTCCTTTAATACCAAATCTATTTAGGTCTGCTAACGCATCCTCTTCAGAACGCCAGTTACCCAGCTCCAAATCAAACTTTTTCTCCAAGCCTAGCTTGATTTGCCATAATGTGGGCAGCAGCTGACGCAGCTCTGGATCAGCATACATCGTAGGTGAAGCTTCCTCAAAGCTATCAGCAGCAACCTGCTGTCCGTCTTTAAGTACAATCATATCTGTAATGTAGGGCAACAAATAATCAATACGATGCTCTACTGCCACAATAGTAGTACCATAACGCTTATGAATGTCATAAACAAGCTTGTACAGACTAATAGCACCATCAGGGTCCATAGCAGAGACAGGCTCATCTAAAACAATAACCTCTGGACTGACTGCCAAGGTAGCTGCCAAAAGCAAGCGTTGACGCTGACCACCGCTAAGCTCGTCTAATTGGTAGCTTTCACGCCCCGGAAGGCCAACATCCTCCAACGCTTTACGAGTACGCTCTTCAACCTCTGCAGGAGGAAAGCCATGATTTAAAAGTGCAAAGGCAATTTCCTCGCCAGCAGTAAGTGATACCAGCTGACTTTCATAGTCCTCCATGATAAAGCCAACCTTCATGGCAATATCAGAAACACGTCTGCCCTTAGTAGACTCTCCGTGAACCTTAACATCTCCACTGTAGCGTCCACCAACATAATATGGCACAATGCCTGTCATAGCCTTGCACAGCGTAGTCTTACCAGCACCACTAGGCCCGGTCAAAACAGTAAAGCTGCCTTCTTTTACAGCTACATTAATATCCTGCAGCACTATGTCAGATTTTTTATATGCAAAGTAAAAGTTCTCTATTTCAATTACATTTTCCATTACTTTTCATCCTCCTGAACAAAAAACAGCTTCCGCACAGGAGCGTACAGGAAGAAGGTAATCAGACCATTTAATACACCAATAATTGCTACAACAGGAAGCATAGCATAAATCCAAACATGCATGGGCAATCCTAGGACAATCTTCAAAATAAAGGTAAATAAGCCACCACTCATTACAGTTGCTAAAAAGCAGCTAATAAAGGGACGCAGCTTCCATTCACCTAAGCCTGCACCAAATAAGGCCTTAACAATAATACAGCAAACAAGAGCACCAGCCAGCTCACTAGCCACATTGCCTAATGGAAATGCAGATTTAGAGGATGGTACAAGTGTTAGGCCGGCAATAAAGCCAATGCCTGCAGCCTGACTTAGCTTAGGATTAGTAAGATTAATAACTATTGCATACATAGCAATAGTCCAGTTAGGAGTAACGCCACCAATATTGGGGCTAACTGTATGCAAAATAATACCAATGGCCAAAAGCATTGCAGTAATCGCTACCCAGCGGTAGCCATCCTGCATAGGTTCAACCTCTATAAGCTGGGGTATGGGTTTATTTTTCTCATCCATGAAAAACGCCTCTCTATCCTTAAAGTAAACTAACTTATTTAATCGTAATCAGAAACATTATACTATAAATATAGTGCTATTTGTACATATCCACGACAAATATCCCCAGTTTTTTATTTCTTATCTTAATTTTGTAAGTTTTTTACCAACAATTTCGTTTTTAGAAGGTTATACGCATTTGGTACCAAACATCGCCACCATGATTGGAGCAGGATAAGCCCTCATTAACAAAACCAAAGGAAGCATAATAATGAATAAGCTTTTCCTTGCAGGTCAAAATAACACCCTTACGTCCTTCCTCGCGAGCAGCATCTACCAACGCCTTAATCATCATGCCTGCATAGCCTTGACGACGATGCTTAGGCAGAGTATTTAAACCAAAAATCATTTGCCATGCTCCCTTAGGGTTATGCATAGAAGCATCCGCAAACATTTCATCAGTCAAAATCTCCTCATCTGTAACAAAGCCATCAATAAAGCCTATAATCTCTTCATCATCAAATAGCAGCCAAAAATATTCTGGATAAGCAGTCAATCTTTCCTTAAATAAATTTTCTGGGCACGCCTCTAAGGGAGGAAAGCATTCTGCCTCCACCTTAGTTACCAATTGTAAATCATCTATATTACCTCTACGAATATGTAACATTAAAATACACTCCTCACTTAAAATACTTCCTTCTATCCTACCTCAAAACACTGACCTTGGCAATGATATCTACTCATTTTACCTAATTTTATTTATCTACTTAGCGCCAAGCTAGTACAAAGTTAAAATACTATGATTATTAATAGCTTACAAACCTATAAATTGCTATAAATCTAACATAATTTTCAGAAATTTGTAGGCAAACCGTCAAAAATTTGATATGATATATGGGATAGTTTTTAAGCTCATCTGTATACGGACTTATGTCCATCTTGCAGAGAGAAAAACAAATTAAATTTAAGGGGATTATATAAAATGGAAAAATTATTAAAGCATGAGGACGAAAAAAGCGTCATGGCCCTTCTCCCCATAGCAGTATTTATTGTACTGTTTGTGGGCAGCGGTCTCTTTACTGGCAACTTCTATCTAATGCCAACTACCTTGGCTTTTCTACTAGCATTGATTGTAGCATTGCTGCAAAACAAAAAATACACCTTTGAGCAAAAGCTCTACGTTGCTGCAAGTGGTGCAGGTGATGTAAATATTATTACTATGTGCATCATCTACCTATTGGCTGGTATTTTCTCCGCTGTAGTAAGTGCTGCTGGCGGCGTTACCAGCACAGTAAACTTTGCACTTTCATTTATACCTGTCCATTTAGCTGTTATGGGCCTGTTTTTGATGGGCTGCTTTATCTCCATCTCTATGGGCACCTCTTGCGGTACTATTGCTGCACTAGCTCCTATCGCCGTTGATATCAGCAACAAAACCGGCTATGATATGGCACTTTGCATTGGCGCAGTTGTCTGCGGCGCAATGTTTGGCGATAATCTGTCCATGATTTCTGATACTACAATCGCAGCAGTTCGTACACAAGGCTGCGAAATGAAGGATAAATTCAAAGCCAATTTTGCCATTGTTCTTCCTGCAGCAATCATAACTGCGGCTTTATTCTACTTCATTGGCAGTGGCAGTGCCTACAAAACTGCTACTAATCTGGAATATAACTTCATCCAGGTTGTACCCTATCTGATGATTTTAGTTGGTGCTTTAGCAGGTGTTAATGTATTTGCTCTGCTTGGCGGCGGCACTATTATTTCCATCTTTGTGGGTCTGTATACTGGCAGCTTTGCCAGCAGCAATATTTTATCTTTAACCGGCTCTGGCTTAAGTGCAATGTATGAAATTGCTATCATTGCTATTTTGGCAGCCTGCATCTCTGCTTTGGTACGTTTAAACGGTGGCTTTGCCTGGATTTTAAACACTGTACAAAATCATGTTGGCGGTATCAAGGGTGCACAGCTGGGTATTGGCTCTCTGGCATTGATGATGGATGTTGCTACTGCTAACAACACTATTGCCATCGTACTGGCTGGACCTTTAGCTAAAAAGATTTCTGAAACCTACAAAATTTCCGCAAAGCGCGCAGCTTCCCTGCTTGATATCTTCTCCTCTGTTGGACAAGGCCTGCTGCCTTATGGTGCACAGCTTTTATCCGCAGCTGCTTTAACCAAGCTGACTCCGCTGGATATTATTCCCTATCTGTACTATCCTATTTTAATGCTGGTTTGTGTAGTCATTTTCATTTTCTTCAGCAAAGAACACACATAAATCATAAAAATTAAAATCACCTCTGCTAATTACGGCAGAGGTGATTTTTTTGCTTTAACGTAACTATATTTAGAAACAGAAATACCGACCTCCAATCATTAGATTTTTGGTCTAACATTTAGAGGTCGGTATATATTTTATAATTCTAGCTTTTTTGCTTTGTGGTATCCAAAACCTTGAGCTTATAACACTATACTGTAATATTTTCTCATTGTTTGCTGTTTAAGCCTATGCTTTATCCTGCATTCACTTATCGAAATCCTTGCTTATTTACAATCCAACTACCAACTCAGTAATCTTAGTAAGTAACACACTATTTTCCTCTGGCGTACCAATAGTAATTCTCAAACAGCCATCAAGAGAGGGCATGGAAGTAAAATCAGCAACTAAAATACCATTTTCTAGCAAATACCTAAAAAGGAGCTTACCTGCTGCTTCATCCTCCGACAAATTTGCTTCGTATTTTTCACAATACTTTTCCGACAGCTTAATCTTTATGTCACCAGTTGCCTTGCAGCAGATAAAGTTAGCTCTGGACTGGTACACCATAAAACCTAGCTTTTCCAAATATTCAATAACTCTTGCTCTTTCCTGACGAACAAGCTTAAGCTGCTCCTTATAAAGCTGCTTATTATCATAAACGGTCTTAGCAACCATCAATGTATATGCATTAACCTGATATGGTAAAAGAGCCTTGCCTAGCTGACGTATAATACCTACAGTACCAGCTGCATAGCCACAGCGCAAGCCAGCCAAGCCATAGGCTTTTGAAAAGCTACGGAAAACTATTAGGTTGCTATACTTAGGCAAAAGGCATAATGCCGAACCAGCTACAAGCCACAGCTTTTGCAAAGGACGCATATCTCCCGGAGGAACCTCGCTGCCATCAGCAAATTCCATATAGGCCTCATCTACCAAAATAGGGCACTCAATATTGGATATTATCTTTTCTACTACATATAGGGGATTGTAGTTACCTGTAGGATTATGAGGATTGCAAATGACAATTACATCTGGATGCTCCTGCTCGTAAAAATCAAGAAGAGTATCTGCATCAAGATAGCCATCCTCATTTAACGGATACTGCAATACATCACTATCAGATAACGCTGCTAGCTCGCCATACAAAGAAATGGACGGAAAGGGCACGGCAATTTTTTTACCAGGTCCGCCAAAAACATAGCAAGCCATACGTAATAGCTCAGCCGAACCATTGCCAATCCTAATACAATCAGAATCAAGCTCCAGCTCCTCAGCAATTGCTTCACTTAGCATTTCTGCCTTGACAGGCGGATAGCGATTAAAGGGAAAGCTTGCTGTTTTGGCATTTATGGCAGCTGCCACAGCCTCAGGCATAGGAAAATTATTCTCATTAGCATTTAAAATAATGTCTGCTGCCACAGTTTCAACAGCATAATCCTCTATTTGAGTGATTCCCTTACGCACAGAATAATCTGCCATATTATCTCCTTCTAATACTATCTACAATAAATAAAGATAAAGCTTTTATTTTTCTTCATCGTGACGAATAATATCCATCACAGAGTTATAGCCATCAGCTCCGTAAACGAGGCAGCGCTTAACACGAGAAATAGTAGCAGTGCTAGCACCAGTCTTAGCAACTATTTCCTCGTAAATGCAGCCTTCATCAAGCATTCTAGCAACCTCTAAACGTTGAGCCATAGCCTTCAGCTCTGTTACAGTACAAATATCTTCAAAAAATTTATAGCATTGCTCTTGGTCCTTCAAGCTCAAAATAGCTTGAAAAAGCTGGTCTGTCAAATGGTCATGAATATTAGCAGCCATATTGGCACCTCCTAAAATACATCTATCAAATCTAAGTATATTTACTTTAACACTTTATTACGTGAAACTCAAGAACTATTTACTTACTTAAGGTATTTAAAAGTCAAAAGCAACAGTGTCTTAACCAGCAACAGATATTTTACTCTGTAACATTTTTTGCATTTATTAAGCTATTTTAATGTTTTTTCACCTATCTGTAAAAGTTCTTGAAGTTTTTTACACATTTTTGTTGACAACAGCTATATTTAGGTTTATTATGTTTTCATTAACTAAACAGTGTTTTCATCCAGAGTAGCCGAGGGACTGGCCCTATGAAGCTACGGCAACCACACGGAAGTGAACGGTGCCAATTCCAACGGAGCAATCCGGCAGATGAAGAGATTATAGCGCAAGCAGTTTCCTTCACCCTGTCGGTGAAGGATTTTTTTATAATATACTGTTAAATAGCAATAACGAAAGGAAAACATGGGATGATTGAACTAATTAATGTTGAAAAAACCTATTATAGTAAAGCTGGCGACATCCACGCATTAAATAAAACCAATCTACATATCAAAGAAGGCGAAATTTTCGGTATCATCGGCTTGTCCGGTGCCGGCAAATCTACACTGGTACGCTGCATCAACATGCTGGAGCGACCTACTACAGGTCAGGTCTTCGTAAACGGCGAAGATATTACTGCTATGAACGATGCTCAGCTGCGTAAGGCACGCCAAAGCATTGGTATGATTTTCCAGCATTTTAACCTGTTAGCCTCCAGAACCGTATATGATAATATTGCCTTTCCTTTAGAAATCCAAGGCCTTAGCAAAGCAGAGATTGAAAAAAGAGTCCGTCCTCTTTTAGAGCTGGTACAGCTTGAAAGCAGAGCTAACTATTATCCTAGTCAGCTTTCTGGTGGTCAAAAGCAGCGTGTAGGCATTGCCCGTGCTTTAGCAAGTAACCCCAAGGTTTTACTTTGTGATGAAGCAACCTCTGCCCTTGATCCTCAAACAACAAAATCTATCTTAGAGCTGCTCTTAGATATCAACAAAAAAATGAACCTTACTATCGTTATGATTACTCACCAAATGGAGGTTGTGCGCACCGTTTGTGACCGCGTCGCTGTTATTGAGCATGGTGACATTATTGAAGAAGGCTCTATGATTGATGTTTTCACCAACCCACAACATCCTACTACTAAGGAATTTACCAAGAGTGTTATTAATGCAGAAACTCCTGATGTAATCAAGCAAAAAAATCTGTCCAAAACCTATGTAGATGGCAGCAAGCTGCTGGTACGTGTCTCCTTCCTTGGTGATTCTGCTGGAGAGCCTATTATTTCTAACTTAGTAAAACGCTTCTCTGTAGATGTAAGTATTCTTTATGGTAATATTGACCAGCTGAAGGATATGCCCTTTGGCACCTTGATTATCGAAGTTTGTGGCGATAAAGAAGCTATTGACCACGCTCTTGACTATATTCATAAGCAAAATCTGAAGACGGAGGTAATTGGCTATGAGTCCTGATATGATTAATCTTTTAATAAAATCCTTCTGGGAAACCTGCTACATGGTTTTTGCCTCCACCCTGCTGTCCACCTTGATTGGTGTACCCTTAGGCGTTATTCTTACTGTAACTCGCAAAAATCACATTTTGCCGAATACTGGAATTAATTCCGTATTGGGTGCTATTGTAAATGCGGCTCGTTCTACACCCTTCATCATCCTAATGGTTGCAATCATCCCTTTAACTCGCATGATTGTAGGTTCCTCCATCGGTACTACTGCAGCCATTGTTCCTTTAACTATTTCTGCAGCGCCCTTTATTGCTCGCATTATTGAGTCCTCTCTGCTGGAGATAAACCCTGGTATTATCGAAGCAGCACAGGCAATGGGTGCTAGTCCTATGCAGATTATTACCAAGGTTCTGCTTCCTGAAGCAATGCATTCCATAGTCTTGGGTATTACTTTGGCAGTTATCAGCTTAATCGGTTATTCTGCAATGGCAGGTACCTTAGGTGGTGGTGGTTTAGGTGACCTGGCAATTCGCTATGGTTACCAACGCTTTCAAATGGACGTTATGCTCGCAACAGTTGTTGTCCTGATTGTAATGGTTCAGGTTATGCAATCCTTAGGTGACTACCTATCCAAAAAGCTTAATAAAAACAAGCTTTAAAAATGTCTCTATTAGCAGGTCAGAAGCTCTGACCTGCTTTTGTAAACGCTTTTTACAAAAATCCGAGAATTACAGTCCTAAAGTAACCGTCATTCTCTGCAGATAAATATAAAAAACCTATTTGGAGGTGTATATAATGAATAAAATTGCTAAATTTTTAGTAACCAGTGCACTTTGCGCACTTACCATTTTTGCTACTGGTTGTGGTAGTGACAAGCAGGAAGCAAAAAAAGCCGACCCTAACGCTCCTATAAAGATTGGTGTAACTGCTGGTCCTCATGCTGAAATTATGGATAACGTTAAAACTCTGGCAGAAAAACAGGGTGTAAAAATTGAAGTAGTAGAATTCGCTGATTTTGTTTCCCCTAATGTTGCACTAAGCCAAAATGAGCTGTTTGCCAATAGTATGCAGCACGCTCCTTATCTGAAGGCTACTTTAGAAAAGGAACCTAAGTTTGAGCTGGTAGAGGTTTTCAAAACAGTTAACTTCCCTATGGCCATTTATTCTACTAAGCATAAAAACATCGCTGATGTTCCTGAAGGAGCTATTATTGGTATTCCCAATGACCCATCCAATGGTGCACGTGCACTTTTGATGTTAGCCGACAAAGGCTTTATCCAGCTGAAGGACAATAATGATATTAATTCCAGCGTAGCTTCCATCACTAGCAATCCTAAAAACTACCAGATTCGTGAGCTTGATGCAGCCTCCATTCCCAAGGCAATGCCTGATTTAGACCTAGCTGTAATCAATGCCAACTACGCTCTTGTGGCTAATCTGAATCCTTCCAAAGACTCTTTGATGATTGAACGCTCCGACAATCCCTTTGTAAATATCTTCGTCACCACCAAGAGTAATCTTGAAGATAAACGCCTAGCTACTATCCAAAAGATATATCAATCTGAGGATAACAAAAAATTCATTGAAGAACACTTCAAAGGCTCCATTACAGCGGCTTTCTAAAATAACATATGCTAAAATACCTGCTGCAAATGTAGCAGGTATTTTTAAAACAGTAATCACTATACACCACAAAATTAAAAACCTGATGCCTCAATACTCAGACACCAGGTTTTAAAATCATTTATTTTACTTGCTCACCATGGAGAAAACGGTCTACGATAATATTAGCCACCTCATCAGTACTCATACGTTCCTTGATAGGTTTATACGGGCTGAATAGACTCATAGCCACGCCAAAGAAAAGATATTTACAGGAAATTTCTAAATTACCCTGCTTTAAAATTCCCTGCTCCATACCATCCTGCATAATATTTTTAAGAATATTTATTTCTGACATTAGCAGCATATGGTAACGAATGGTAAGCTCTTTAACATTCTCGGGAATAACATTGCTAGAGTAACGGGAGCGTACTACAGGCTGACCATCAACATATTGAACAATACAGCCATTACCGCCACTAAGCATTTCAAAGAAAATTATCTGCCACAAAGGAGCATTTTCAGAGTAAAAATCAACCATTACCCTAAAATAAGCTAAAAGCTTCTCCTCAAGGCTAGATTTATCTGCAACTGCAGCTTTTAAGGCTTCTACAAAGGGCTCATTTTTATCTTCAATAAGCTTGTAAAAAAGCTTCTCCTTATTACCAAAATATTTATATACTGTGCCCTTACCTACATCTGCAAGTGCAATAATTTCATCAAGTGTGGCCTTTTCATAGCCGTACAAGGAGAAAACCTTTTCAGCGGCTATACGTATCCGTTCTTCCTTAGTCATGCTTTTGGAAATCTCCAATGCAATACCTCCTTTTTGCGATACATTCTTCATTGTTTTTTATTATACATATAAACGCAAGTAATTTCCAGTTTTTAAATTATTTATTTTTAAAAAATTTGTCTAAACCACTTCAAATTCTGGTCTATATGCTATAATATACTTTAGACCTTATAGCTAACATATAGCAAAGCTTCATTTAGAGAAGGAGGTAACCATATGAGCTTAAAAATAGTTACTGAACGCTGCAAGGGCTGTGGCATTTGTGCATACTTTTGCCCCAAAAAGGTTCTAGCAGTCAGCGAGATCGGCAAGGTCGAGGCCGTTGCTGAAGAAAATTGCATTAAATGCGGTCAATGCGAGATGCGTTGCCCAGATTTTGCTATCTTTGTAGATAAATAAAAGGAGTGAATGCCCATGTCTAGAGTTCTGCTGTTACAAGGTAACCAAGCAGTTGTCGAGGGTGCAATAGCTGCCGGCGTTAAATTCTACGGCGGTTATCCTATCACCCCTTCCACCGAAATTGCTGAACAATTAGCTCTGCGTCTGCCCCAGGTTGGTGGCAAATTTATGCAGACTGAAGATGAAATTGCTGGCCTTGGCACTGTAATTGGTGCATCCATGGCTGGTCAAAAGGCTATGACTGCAACCAGCGGTCCAGGCTTCTCCCTTAAACAGGAAATGCTAGGTCTTGCTTGCTGTGCCGAAATCCCCTGTGTTATCGTAAACGTACAACGTGTGGGTCCGGCTACAGGTCAGCCCACCTCTCCTGCACAAGGCGAGGTTATGCAAACCCGTTGGGGTACTCACGGTGACCACTGGCTGATTACAATTTCTCCCTCCAGTGTTCCTGAATGCTTCGAGCTGACTCTGCGTGCTGTTGCACTTTCTGAAAAATATCGTTGCCCGGTTATTCTGCTGATGGACGAAATTATTGGTCATATGCGTGAAAAAATCGAGCTGCCTGACAATTATGACGAAATCCCGCAGGCTGAGCGTAAACAACCTGACTGTGCACCTGAGGATTATCTGGCATATGGCTGTGAAGAGGGTTCTAAGGTTCCTGCAATGGCAGCCTTCGGCAGCGGCTATCGCTGGCATGTGACAGGCCTGATTCATGATGAAACTGGCTTCCCCAAAGGCACTGGCGCAGCTACAAAATCTGCACAGGACCGTTTGCGCACAAAATTAGACGACAATCTTGATGATATTGTACAAGTAGAAAACTACCGTATGGAGGATGCTGAATTTGCTGTTGTAGCATTTGGTGGTGCTGCTCGTACTGCCTACGAAGCTATTGACATGGCTCGTGCTGACAGAGTGGATCATCCACTT
>USBG01000039.1 GCA_900552855.1 uncultured Phascolarctobacterium sp.
CCTGATACCGCCGTGAAAGGGCGGTGTCTTAACCGCTTGACCAACCGGCCAGATTGGTGATCCATGTAGGCCTCGAACCTACGACACCCTGATTAAGAGTCAGGTGCTCTACCAACTGAGCTAATGGACCGTAACAAACTACCTGCTTATAATACACGATATTTGGAAAAAAAGCAAGAGTTTTTTCTAAAAAAATTAAAAAAATTCTAAGTTTTTGATTTTATTTGACTAAGAAGGCAGAAAAGCATAAAATAAAAATGGTAAGGTGTAAAAAATCTTAAATTTACGGAGGACTTAGATTATGCAATACGATATCGCCGTTATTGGTGGCGGCCCTGCAGGTGTTTCAGCAGCGATTACTGCTTCAAGCAAGGGACGTAAGGTTATTCTTTTCGAGGCCCACGGCTTTAGCCCTCGTTTACGTAGCGTGGCCAAAATTACAGATTATATGGGTATTCCTGAGGTTTCCGGTAGTGAATTAATGGATGCCTTCGTTAATCATTTACGTAAAACTGATGTAGATGTAGTTGAATCAAAAATTATCAGCCTGCGCGAGGTTGGTATGGGTTTTGAGTTAGGAACTCCTCATGGTGACTACACTGCAGATGCAGTAGTTTTGGCAACAGGTATTTCTCGCTCCAACCTTATTCCTGGTGAAAAGGAATTTTTGGGTCGTGGCGTAAGCTATTGCTCTATTGTTGATGGTCCTAAATTTAAAGGTAAACGAGTTGCTGCAATTGCAACTGTACCTGATGCTATGTATGAAGTTGAATATTTAGCAGATCAATGTGAGCATGTATTCTTTTTCCCGAGATATGCTGGCTTTGTTCCGCCTAAAAAGAAAAATATTACCGTTGTTTTAGATAAGCCTGACGAAATCACTGGTACTGATAAGGTTACTGGCCTGCGTGCTGAAAATGATTTCTATAACGTGCAGGGTGCCTTCGTATTCCGTGCAACTGACCCCTTGAACAGCTTCCTGCCTGGTTTGGAAATTCGTGGCCGCAGCATTTATGTTGATGACCAGGCTCAAACTAATATTGAAGGTGTTTTTGCCGGTGGCGACTGCACAGGTCAGCCTTGGCAGGTTAATCGTGCTGCTGGTCAGGGGCAAAAAGCTGCTTTAAGCGCTATTCGTTATTTGGCTCGCCGTGATGAAGCTATTCAATATTAATATTGGCATATTTTAACAGGGGATATTTTTTATATATTAAGGAAGTAGCTTTTTAATTTACCCAAAATGTGCTACAATATAATTTATGATAATATTTGATTTGGAGGAATCTTTATGTTAGATATGAAATTTGTCCGTGAGAATCCGGAGCTTGTTACTGAGGCTATTCAAAAGCGTTTTGGTAACATTGACCTGACCGAGTTCTTGGAGCTGGATAAAAAACGTCGTGAAATTACAGGACAGGTTGAAGCTTTAAAGAAGGAGCGCAACACTGCTTCTCAAGAAATTGGTAAAATGAAAAAAGCTGGCCAAGATGCTTCTGAGCAAATGGCTGCAGTTCGTGCTTTGGGTGACAAGATTGCTGAAGACGATAAAGAACTGAAGGAAATCGAAGAAAAGCTGAAAAGCATTCTTCTGACCATTCCTAACATTCCTGCTGAGGATGTTCCTGTTGGCAAAGACGACAGCTGCAACCCGGTTGTTCGTACCTGGGGCGAGCCTACCAAATTTGACTTTGAGCCTAAAGCTCACTGGGAAATTGGTGAAGGTCTGAATATTCTGGACTTTGAACGTGGCGTAAAGGTTTCTGGCGCACGTTATGTATTCTATCGTGGTCTGGGTTCCAGACTGGAGCGTGCAGTAATCAACTTCTTCCTTGATTTGCATACTCAAAAGCATGGCTATACTGAAATGTTCCCGCCCTTTATCGTAAACGGCGCAAGCATGCAAGGCACTGGTCAATTACCTAAATTTGCTGAGGATATGTACAAGCTGGAAAACGGCGATATGTACCTGATTCCTACTGCAGAGGTTCCTGTAACTAACTATCATCGTGATGAAATTTTGAGCGGCGATCAGCTGCCTATCAAATACACTGCTTATAGCGGCTGCTTCCGTGCCGAGGCTGGTGCAGCAGGTCGTGATACCCGCGGCTTGATTCGTATGCACCAATTCAACAAGGTTGAGCTGGTTAAATTCACTAAACCTGAAGAATCCTGGGCTGAACTGGATAAGCTGACTGCTGATGCTGAAGAAGTTCTGCAGCTGCTTGGCCTCCCCTACCATGTAGTACGTCTGTGCACTGGTGACCTGGGCTTTAGCTCTGCAACCACCTATGACTTAGAGGTATGGCTGCCTTCTGCTGGCTGCTATCGTGAAATCTCCTCCTGTTCCAACTTCCTGGATTTCCAAGCTCGTCGTGCTAACATTCGTTTCCGTCGTGATCCTAAATCCAAGCCGGAGCTAGTTCATACCCTTAACGGCAGTGGTGTAGCTGTTGGCCGTACTGTTGCAGCTATTTTGGAAAACTACCAACAAGCTGACGGCAGCGTAGTAGTACCTGAGGTACTGCGTCCTTATATGGGCTGCGATGTAATCAAGGCTCCTGAAAAATAATCATATCTGATTAGCTTTATTGACCTGAGTAGATTTTTCTGCTCAGGTCTTTTTATGCCTTTATTAGAATAAAGTCGCTCATCTTTTTGTAAATTTCTCAAAAAAGTCCCTCATGAAATTGTAAAAACACCCACAAAAGTCCCTCATCTTTTTGCGAATTTCTTAGAAAAGTCGCTCATCTTTTTGTAAAAACGTTGATATAGTGGGTGCTTGAGGGTGATTATCACGTATATCGCAGATGTGCTGCGATATCTTGTTTAGTAGTGGATTAAAGAACACTATAAAGCACTTATGGAAAAGAAAAATTACTTTATATTTTCCTATTGTGCATTTACCTTTTTATGATAAAATCAAATAATAAAATACATAGCAAAGGCAAGGGGAGAGTTGATATGTTAAGAGATAAAATTTTCCAAATTGATAAGACTGATGTTGAAAGACTGGCGGCTGAATATGGTTCTCCGCTATTGGTACTTTCTTTGGAGCAGGTTAAGAAAAATTATGAGCTTTTGAAGAAGCATATGCCTCGCGTGCAAGTTCATTATGCAATTAAAGCTAATCCTCATCCAGAAATTCTTCGTGTTATGAAGGAAATGGGTTCCTGCTTTGACGTAGCATCTGACGGTGAAATCCACACTCTGCATGATATGGGTGTTGAAGGTGAGCGTTTGATTTACGCTAATCCTGTGAAAACAGGCGTTGGTCTTAAGGCTTGCAATGATTGCGGCGTGCATAAAATGACCTTTGATAGCTATACTGAAATTGCTAAGATTCAAGCTGCTTGTCCTGGCACAACAGTGCTGCTGCGTCTGCGTATAGATAATTCCTCGGCCCATGTGGACTTGAATAAGAAGTTTGGTGCTGCCCGTGAAAATGCACTGGATTTGATGCTTAAGGCTAAGGCAGCAGGTCTTGATATGGCTGGTATTGCTTTTCATGTTGGCAGTCAAACTGTTAGTGCAGAGCCATATCTTCAGGCTCTGGATATTGCACGTGAGCTGTTTGAGGAAGCAAAGGCAGTTGGTTTAGAGCTGCGAATTCTTGATATTGGCGGTGGCTTTCCTATTCCTGAGCCTAGTGTAAAATTTAATTTGCCGGAGATGCTACAGCAAATTAATGCACGTTTAGATGAGGATTTTGCTGATGTGGAGATTTGGTCTGAGCCTGGTCGCTATATTTGTGGTACTGCGGTAAACCTTATTACCAGTGTTATTGGCGTTACAGAGCGTGGCGGTCAGCCGTGGTATTTTCTGGATGAAGGATTGTATGGAACCTTCTCCGGTGTTATATTTGATCAATGGGACTTCAAGCTCATCAGCTTTAAGGAGGGTGATGAGCGTATTGCTGCTACCTTTGCAGGACCTAGCTGTGATTCCCTTGATATTATGTTCCGTGGTCGTATGACTGCACCATTAGAGGTTGGGGATTTGCTGTTGGTTCCCTCCTGCGGTGCATATACATCTGCTTCTGCAACTACCTTTAATGGGTTCAGTAGGGCTAGGTTTGTGCTTTGGGAAGAAGTAAGAGGCAGCGTAGAATAAGCTTTATATGAGCGTATGTCTGCTTATAATGTAATAAAAAACTGCGTTTAGGAGTAAAAGTGCCTGAACGCAGTTTTTTTATGATTTTATTTTCTAATAAGGTAATTATGTACCTGTTTAAGCAATGGATATTGTCAGGGAGAAATTTGTTATAGAAGTTTATGTAACTATTTTTTATGCATTGCTTTAATAGAGATTTTATTTGTGGAAGATAGTGTTTATATGATAAAATAAAATGATAAGTTTATTTTTGGAGGCTTATTATGGATAAGAACTGGCAGGAGCTTTTAGACAGTGTAAATCAAAATGATTTACATATGCCTTTAATGGAAGCTATGCTTAAATATAAGTGTGAAAATATTTATCCCCTGCACACTCCTGGTCATAAGGGAGGCCGAGGTATGGCGCAGGCACTGCGCAGTGAGCTGGAGCCTGCAATTCCTATGGATGTGTCGTTGATGAGTGAATTGGACGATATTCACGAGCCAACCATGTATATTAAAGAGGCGCAGGAGCTGGCAGCTAAGACCTATGGCAGTGATGCGTGCTTTTGGGCAGTAAATGGTACTAGCCAGGCTATTCACGCTATGCTGATGACGGCGCTTAAGCCTGGTGAAAAGCTGCTTTTGCCTCGCAATGCTCATCGTAGTGTGGCCGGCGGTCTTATTTTAGGTGGTATCGATGCTGTGTATCTGGAGCCGGAGTTTGACGAAGGCTTTGGCATACAAACGCAGGTAATGCCTGAGGCTGTAAAGGCTGCATTGGAGTATGATAATGCTATTAAAGCTGTGCTTTTGACCAGCCCCAATTATTATGGCATAGCAGCTAAGGTTGAGCAGATTGCAGATATTTGTCATGCTAGAGGTGTGGTGCTTTTAGTGGATGAGGCTCATGGTCCTCACTTAGGCTTTAGTGACCTTTTGCCTAAGTCAGCTTTGCAGCAGGGAGCTGATGCCTGCGCTCAAAGCACTCATAAAATTGTTGGTGCTATGACTCAGTGCAGTATGGTGCATTTTATGGGGCAACGCCTTGATTTGCAGCGTGCTGCGGATGTAATGAGTATATTGACTACCACTAGTCCTAACTACTTTTTGATGGCGTCCTTGGATGCTGCTAGAGCACAGCTACAGGCTCATGGAGCTGTTATGAGTGAGCTGGCCTGTGAGGCGGCATTACGACTGCGTAATTTGTGTAAGGAATTTGCAGGACTGCGTGTTATGGAGCAGCAGGATTGTGGTGACCTTGCACTTGATATGACTAAGGTTACTGTTAATTTTGCTAATTGGGGCATCAGCGGCGTAGAGGCCGGCGAAATTTTTCGCAGCCATAAGGTGGCAGTAGAGCTGGTGGATGCTGAAAACGTATTGTTTTTAGTTACCTATGCAGATATGGATAAGGGCTTTGCTGAAGGCTTAGAGCGAATTCGTCAGGCCTTGCTGTATATGGAGCAGCACAAAAGGCCTTGTCAGGAACATGCTAAGGCCATGAAGGCGCCCAAGACTGAGGCTGTAATGTCCTTGCGTGATGTATTTAATAGTACTAAGGAAAGCTTGCCATTAGCTGAAGCAGTAGGAAAAGTTTGTGCGGAGCAGGTTAGCTTTTATCCACCAGGAATACCAGTGTTGCTGCCTGGTGAACGCATAACAGATGATATTGTGGCATATTGTCAAAGACAGAGGGCATTGGGACTGCCCGTAAGTGGTCCTGCAGATGCTTCTTTGACCAATATACGCGTGTTAAAGGATTTTAGGGG
Organism: uncultured Phascolarctobacterium sp.; assembly: GCA_900552855.1. Lineage (GTDB taxonomy): Bacteria > Bacillota > Negativicutes > Acidaminococcales > Acidaminococcaceae > Phascolarctobacterium_A. The sequence goes on from USBG01000039.1 coordinate 5,864, forward strand.
GTAACAAATATGAAGGGGTTATTTATTACCTTAGAAGGACTGGATGGTGCTGGAAAAACCACTCAGCTACATAAGGCGGCACAGCTTTTACGTCAAAAGGGCTATGAGGTTGTAGAAAGCCGCGAGCCTGGTGGCACAGAGCTGGCAGAAAAGGTTAGAGCCTTGGTTCTTGATGCTACGCTACCCTTGAATAATACTACTCAAACATTGCTGTATTTAGCAGCAAGAAGCGAGCATGTAGATAAGCTGCTACGTCCTGCTTTGGAGTCTGGTAAGATAGTTTTATGTGACCGTTTTAGCGATTCCACCTTGGCATATCAGGGCTTAGCTGCAGGGAAAAGCTTAGAGGAGCTTAAGCCGCTACGTCAGTTAAACGCCTTTGCTACAGAGGGACTTGCGCCAGACATTACTATTGTTTTAGATGGTGACCCTCAGATTTTGGTCAAGCGCCGTGATGCCAGAGGTGTAACTGACCGTTATGAGGAGCAGGGCTTGGAGCTGCAATATAAGCTGCGTGATGCCTTCAGCAAATTAGCGGAGGCGGAGCCGGAGCGGATGCATATCATTAATGCAGAGGGCAGCGAAGAGCTGGTTAACAATGCTATTATGGCTGTTATTGAAGAGTTTTTGGAGAGGAAGCAGTAAGATGTGGAATGATGTTCTTGGTCATGATGGCGTAAAAAGCTTTTTAAGTAACTACCTTCATGCTCAGGAAAGGCCTCATGCACTATTGTTCCTTGGTGCTAGCGGATTGGGTAAAAAACGCTTGGCATTAGAATTTGCTAAGACGCTTTTGTGTGAAAGCGGAACAGGCGCGGACCATTGTGAATCCTGTCGCTTAATGAATTTGGAGGACGGAAATTTAAGCCATCCTGATTTTATTCTGCTAGAGCAGGAAAAGGATTCCAAGACAGGGCGTATTAAGGATATTGGTATTGATCCTGTGCGTGAATTAATAAATAAGTCAGCTTTTGCTCCTGTGCAGGCTAAAAATAGAGTTTGCATTATTGACGGGTTAGATTCTATGACTGTTTATGCTGCTAATAGCTTTTTGAAATTATTAGAGGAGCCGCCAGCGGCAATGGTAATAATTTTACTTGCTGAGTCAGAGGAAAAACTGTTGCCTACAATTCTGTCCCGTGTGGTAAAGGTGCGTTTTCAGCCTATTCCAGAGGAGTTAGTATATAAGGCTTTATTAGAGCGTAATGTTCCGAAGGATCAGGCGTTGGCATTGGCCAGAATTAGTGAGGGATCCTTAGGAGCGGCGCTAAGGCTTTTAGATCAGCAGGTATTTGAGGTGCGTCAGCAGGTAGTAGCTTTTTTGGAAGCACTGCCCTTAAGAATGCCTATGGATTATGTTGTTGGACGTCCCTGGGTAGAAAAATATGAAAGAAGTCAGGCTCTCCTATTTGTAAAGCTGCTTCAGCTTGTACTTAGAGATTTGCTGATTATCGCAGTAGATGCTAAAATAGATTTATATAATTGTGATATAGAGGACAGCCTGCACCAGCTTGTCAGCGGGTGGAAGGTACCCAATATTAAGCAGGCTATGACAATTGTTAGTGAGATTTATGAAGCTCTGGATGGTAGTGTTGGCGTAAAGCTGGCACAAGAGTCCTTGGCTCTTAAAATAGATTTAATATATAAGGAGTGATGAAAATGCCGACAGTTGTAGGTATCAGATTTAAAAAGGCATGTAAGATATATTATTTTGATCCGGCAAACACCGGCGTAGCTAAGGGTGATTTTGCTATTGTAGAAACTGCTCGTGGCGTAGAATATGGTGAGGTTGTAATTGGTCCGCGTCAGGTTGAAGAAAAGGATATTGTTTCTCCTTTAAAGCCTGTTATGCGTAAGGCCACTGCTGCTGACGATGATAAGCTTGTGGAAAATAAGGTTCGTGAAAAAGAGGCCTTCAATATTTGCCTGCGTAAGATAAAAAATCATGGCCTTCCTATGCGTTTGATTGACGTTGAATTTACCTTTGATGTAAATAAAATTATTTTCTACTTTACTGCAGATGGTCGTATTGACTTCCGTGAACTGGTAAAGGATTTGGCTTCTGTGTTCCGTACTCGTATTGAGCTGCGTCAAATTGGTGTGCGTGATGAGGCTAAAATGCTGGGGGGTATTGGCAGCTGCGGCCGTCCGTTGTGTTGTGCTACCTTCTTGGGCGATTTTGAGCCTGTTTCCATCCGTATGGCTAAGGACCAAAATCTGTCCTTGAATCCTACTAAGATTTCTGGTATTTGTGGCAGACTGATGTGTTGCTTAAAGTACGAAAACCATATGTATTGCAAGGGCTGTGGCAATAACCACCGTCGTGAGCGTGTAGAAATTCCTAAGATGGGCGCTACTGTGGTAACCTCCATGGGTGAAGGCAAGGTTGTAGGTATTAGCCGTGGTCAACGTACTGCCTCAGTACAGCTTGCTCCTGACAATATTATCCAAGTGGAGTGGGATGAAATTGTAGATGCATCCCAGGCTGATAATGTGTAATGAAGACAGCGTTCGCTGTGATTATGTTCCGGGCTGCCAGTATAAAATCTGGCAGGACTCTAAGGAATTTTGCTTTACTACGGACGCAGTGTTTTTAGGCAATTTTCCTCATGTTGTGCGTCAGGCAAAGGTGCTGGAGCTGGGCTGTGGTACTGGTGCTATTAGCATGCTTTTAGAAAGCCGTGGCGCTGGTCATGTAACAGCATTGGATGTTAATCCACGCATTACCGAGCTTTTACGTCGCAGCGTAGCTGATAATGGCTTAGAGGAAAAGTTTAATATTATTGACGGAGATATTCGCAACTACAAGGAGCTTTTTGCTCCAGAGAGCATGGACCTTGTGGCTGCAAACCCTCCTTATCGTAACAGTGGCAATGTGCGCCAAATAGGTACTGCTGCCTGTCATGAGGTATCTGCCAATTTAGAGGATTTCTTCAAGGCTGCAGCCTATGCAGTTCGCTATCGTGGACGCTTTGCGCTGGTGCAGCTACCAGAGCGTTTCGTAGAAAGCATTGAGCTGGCATTGAAATATGGTTTGCAGCCTAAGCGATTGCAATGGGTACACTCATCAATTGGTAAGCCAGCCTGGATTTTTCTTATGGAAATGGTTAAGGGTGGCAGCTATGGACTTGATGTATTGCCTCCGCTTATTATGTATAAGGCTGATGGTTCCTATACGGAACAGGTAGAAAAGTTTTATAAATAAGAAAGCCGCTTAGCGGCTTTTTTACTTGTAGATTATAAATTAAATATTATAGATATATATGAGTGTCCGTAAAAGTCGTGAATTTGACGATTTTTGCTAGTTTGTGATAAAATATTACAGATTAAGGAGGATATTTCATGTATAAACCTATGAATAAAAATCATTTAAAATGTTTAATCTTGGGATTGGTTGTTGTTATGATTGCCTGTCTTTTGACTGGCTTTGATGTTACACGCAAGGTAACTGTTGAATATGATGGACAAAAGAAAGAGCTGATTACTAACGAAACCGATCCTGCACTTGTTCTGCAAAGTGCAGGTGTTGATTTGGGACATGGTGATAGTTGGAGATTGGATGGTTCGTCTAGTCGTCTGCGTGATGGAAGCATTATCAAGGTAGTACGTGCTAAGGAAATTACTATTGTCCGTAATGGCAAGGAAGAGGTTTGTTACTCTAGTAAGAATAATGTAGGCCAGGTCCTTAAGGATTTGGGTATTTCCTTCAAGAAAAAGGGAATTTATCCTAATGCATCAACATCTATTACAGACGGTATGAAGATTTATGTGCTTAATAAGGGAGAAGAGCTGCACTTTGGTGAAGCACCTATAGAAATTCCCACCGAATATATTGAGGATTATAATCGTAAATATGGTGAGGATTTGATTAAGCACCGTGGTGCAGTAGGTAAGAGCAAGGTTATCTCTAAAAAGATAACAAATAAGGATGGTTCTCATTCCTTTACCGAGCTTGGACGTGAGGTTTTGCAGCAGCCTGAGCCTAAGGTTGTTTTAAAGGGCATGGCTATGAGTGTAAAAACTCCTGATGGTTACAAGCGTTATAAAAAGAAAATTATTGCGGAAGCCTCTGCCTATGTAGCAACTGGCAATCGTACTGCTACTGGTTTGGTGCCCTATGTTGGTATTGTTGCTGTTGACCCAAGAGTTATTCCGCTCTATACTAAGATGTATATTCCTGGCTATGGTATTGCTATGGCTGGTGATACAGGTGGCTATATTATTGGTAATCGTATAGATTTATTCTATGATGACTATAACGCTGCTATTCATTTTGGCAGACGTAATGTAGAGGTTTATATTTTAGAGGATTAATTATGTTAAAAGAAGTACTTGTTGTAGAGGGAAAGATGGATACTGTGGCCATTAGTAAGGCTTTGGAGGCTGATACTATTGAAACTGGCGGCTTTACATTGGCTCCCTACACATTAAGGCAAATAGAGGCTGCTTATAAAAAGCGTGGCATTATTATTTTGACAGACCCTGATGGTGCAGGCGAAAGAATCCGCCGTTTTTTGACAGAGCGCTTTCCTGATGCTGGTCAAGCCTTTATTCCTAAGATTCAGGCTACTGCTAATAATGATGTTGGCGTGGAGCAGGCCAAGCCAGAGGCTATTTTGGCAGCACTATCTAAGGTACGCCACCATGAGTATAAGCCGGAGGTGGAGTTTACTCATATGGATTTGTTTGAATATGGCTTGAATGGCTGTGCAGATGCAGCAGAGCGCAGAGATGCTCTTGGTGCAGAGCTTGGTATTGGCTATGGCAATGCTAAAAGATTTTTAGAAAGACTAAATCATTATGGCGTCACCCGTGAGGAATTTATGGCGGCGCTGGCTGTAATTGATAGGAGAAAAGTAAGTGAATAAACCAATTATTGCTTCCCCACAGGTTACTAATCATATTTTGCATCGCTTTAAGCTGCGTGCAGATAAGAAGCTGGGACAGAATTTTTTGATAGATGAAAGTGTAGTTCGCCGTATTGTAGAGGCTGCAGAGCTTACTCCTGAGGACACCGTTCTGGAGGTTGGCCCTGGTATTGGTACTCTTACCCAAGGCTTGGCTGAAAGTGGTGCTAGTGTTGTAGCTGTAGAGCTGGATAAGAGACTTTTGCCTGTATTGGACGTTACCTTGGAAGGCTATGACAATGTACGCATCGTTAATGGCGATATTCTGCAGGTAGATATTATGGAGCAGGTGCAAAAGCCTGGTTTTAAATGCTGCGCTAATTTGCCATACTACATTACTACTCCCATTATTTTTGCTATTTTAGAAAAACGTCTGCCCATGGAACGATTGGTTGTTATGGTGCAGAAGGAGGTAGCAGAGCGTATGGCTGCAAAGCCCGGTAGTAAGGATTATGGTGCATTGTCCGTAGCAATCCAATACTTTACTGAGCCGGAAATTGCGTTTATCGTACCTCCCTCTTCCTTTATCCCCGCTCCGTCTGTAGACTCTGCAGTAATTGTGTGCAAACGCCGCAGCACTCCTCCTGTTGAGGTATGCGACGAGAATCTGTTCTTCCGCGTTGTCAAGGCAGCATTCTCTTTGCGCCGTAAAATGCTTAGCAATTCCTTAAAGAACATGGGCATGAAAGGCGAGCAGGTAAGCAAATGGCTGGAGCTTGCTGGTGTAGACGGCAAGCGCAGAGCAGAAACATTGTCTTTAGAGGATTTTGCTGCACTGACCAATACCTTTGCTCAGGTTAAGGAATAATTTTATACTTGTAAATTCAAAAGGCACACTGCGCAAGCAGTGTGCCTTGTTTAGTATAGGGGGTAGAATATTGTAGATATGTATTTACAAGTCAACACTTTTCTTTTAGGGGATAATAATGGTATAATTATGGTATAAAATGAAAGGAGATATAGATATGCCGCAAATTATTCCAATCAAAGAATTGAAAAATACTTCTGCAGTATCTGAAATGTGCCATAATACTGATGAGCCGGTATTCATTACTAAAAATGGCTATGGTGATATGGTTATTATGAGCATTGAAACTTATGAACAGCGTATGAATAGAGAAAAAATGTACAGAGAGTTAGAAATTTCTGAGCGCCAAATTTCTGAAGGCAAGGTTATGGATGCTCAAGAGTCAATTGCCAGATTGAAGGCAAAATATGGCATATAAGGTTATAGTTACAGAAAATGCTGCTCAGCAGGTAGAGAATATATTAGATTATATTATATATAGATTACACAATGAGGAAGCTGCCATTGAAATATTAAATGAAATAGAGGAAACGTATAATAGCTTAGAATATTTAGCCGACTCTATGGCGTTTTGTTATGATAGGTATTTAAAAGCTAAGGGATATAGAAAAATTTCCTTGCGAAAACATGATTACGTTATGCTTTACCAGATTGTTGATGATAAGGTTTATGTTAACGGTATTTTCCATATGCTGGAGAATTATAGAGACAAGCTATAATATGAGGTGATAACTATGTTCTGCAAAAACTGTGGTAAAGAGTTTGCTGATGATTGCAATTTTTGCTCTAATTGTGGCACCAGATTGAAGAATAATCAACAAAGTAGTCAACGTGATTATAAAAGAGATGAAGCACCAAGGGAAAATAATGACCAGTTTTATAAGCAGACATGGTTTGGTATCTTAATGCTTTGCGTATTTTGGCCAGTGGGGTTGTATCTGCTGTTTAGATATGGTGGTAAAGCTGTTAAGGTCATAGGATCTATTTTTGGAGTAATCCTCATAGGAACATTGTTGACAGCTATTTCTACAACTTTTAGTATTAGTGGTATTAGTAGTATAGGTGAAGATGATCCTGTTGTTGAAGTTATGCAGGAAAAGCAAAATGCAAGCGTTCCTAGTCAAAAAGCATTTAACGAATTGTTAGCAAAGTACAG
>USBG01000040.1 GCA_900552855.1 uncultured Phascolarctobacterium sp.
TTGAAGCCACTAGAAAACTTCATTTGTGTGGTGAATTGAATGCTTTGTTCGCAGGTGAATTTAAGGTTACTGTTAAGAAAAACATTACATTCGTTGACTTTGAAAATGCGGGAAGCAGTAAAGTTGAATATGATGGACTCGAGGAGTTTGTTGGCAATAAGTATCTTCTTACAACAGTAGGAAGTACTGAAATTCAAAGCATCTTGGCCAATATAGCATTTGGAACCCGGTTTGCAGAATACAATTCTACAATTGTTCCTGTGGAGAGCATGAATAGTGTAAATGATTCGGGAACCTTAAACTTCAATACTATTTTGAAGGAACAGAATTCCACCATTAAAGTATCCACTCAGGTAATTGAAACGGAATCCGCTGCAGAAGAGAAGTTGCCTTCAGCGGTTAATATGATTGCGCCATTGAGTGCCTCTGAGGGTGAAGAGTCTAGAGCCCGTATTGCAGAAAAATGTGCAAAGCTAAATCGTGTGTTTAGGGATTATGGTATTCGTGTTGAGCCGATTGACCAGGATATGGTGCAGGAAACCGCTCGTTTTACTAGATTCCCTGTTAAATTGAAATCTGGCGAAACTATTAACAGCTTGAACAAATATAAGAATGATATCGGAATTCAATTAGAGGCAAGCGGTGAAATACTTATAGAGCACATTAAGGGAACAAGCTATATTTCCGTAGATGTTCCGTTTGCTGGTGCTGGTAGTTCTATCAGTTTAATGAAGCATCTTTCTATATTAGATAGTGTTGAAGGCCGCTTAAATGTGATTGCCGGACAGAAGCCAGACGGAGATTTTGAAATTTTAGATATTGCCGATGCACCTCATATGCTGATAGCGGGGACTACTGGCTCTGGTAAAACCATTTTTCTTCAGTCGATGCTGGTAAGTTTGTTGCACCAGTTTGGACCAGATGAAATAGAACTGCTTATTGTGGATCCGAAGCAGACAGACTTTATCTTCTTCGATGAACTTCCACATTTGTACGGAGGACATGTTGTCATCGATGCAGAAGAAGCATTGGAAAAGCTTCAGCGCATTAATGAAGTTGATAAAGAGGAAAGAACAAAAGCTCTTAGGGCATGCAGAAGTAAGGATATAGATTCTTATAACCAGAAGAATCCAGATAATCAGATGAAGAGAATGGTTGTTGTAATTGACGAGTATTCAGATTTAATCCAGGCTGCCGAGATTAATGGAACAAGAAAGAAATTTGAAAGTAATCTTTTGATGCTGCTTCAGAGAGTAAGAAATCTAGGTATTCATCTTATCATAGCGACCCAGCGTCCATCAGCGCAGATAGTTACCGGAAAGCTTAAGGCTGTTGTACCATTTCGTGTTTCTTTCAGGCTTCCTTCTCATACGGATTCTCAAACAATTTTGGATATGACCGGAGCTGAGAACCTTTTGGGCAAGGGCGACATGCTGATAAAAACGGATGCAGACACTATGCGAATGCAAGGGTTGTTTGTTTCAGAGGATGAACTGGAAAAATTTTTGGAAAAGCTTAGATGATTGGGGTGAGAATATGCAAACAGTTAATTCAAATGAAATTACAGAGGGATATTTCATAAGAGAACTCAAAAATAGATTTCTGTGTGAGGTTGAGGTTGATTCAAAGTTGGCTGTTTGCTATGTTCCATCTTCATGTCACTTAAGTAATTTTTTGGATTTGCATGGAAAAAGAGTACTTCTTATTCCAAATAAATCAAAGAACACAAGGACAGAGTATTCTTTATTTGCGGTTCATTATAAAAGGAGCTACATCATTTTAAATACCTCAATGGCAAATCGAGCAGTAGAAGCTAGTATTGCTCAGAGACGTTTTTCTTTTTTAGGGAAAAGGAAGTCTGTAAAAAAGGAAATTACTAAAGGTGGGTATAAATGGGATCTGTTAATCGAAGAAAGCAACACCCTTGTTGAAATAAAAAGTGTAATATCCACTAAAACACCCGCAATCTTTCCTACTGTGTATTCCGAGCGAACTTTAAAGCAACTTCAAACAATCAGTGATTTATTATCAATTAGAAACAAAATTTGCTTTTTAGTTGTATCGCTTAACCCATATATTCAAGAAATATGTCTTGACCGAGGAACGGAATTTTACCCTGCTCTTAAGTCTTGCATAGAGCAGGGGTTGATTCTTAAGGGATACACAGTGAGATTCAAAGACTCAAGGTTGGTGATTGACAAAGAAATCCCCGTTGTAACAAATTGAGATTTACGCAAAGTTGTTGTTTTAGGTTGTATAATGAAGTTGCACACTTAAGAAAATAAAAAATCCATAGCAGTTTCTCCTATGTTAGAATTAAGTTAGTACACATAACACCAAAAGGAGAATCGATATGGATCAACTTAACTCTATCACACAGCATCAAAAGGGTCTTACGAGGAATGCGTAATAATTCAGACCAGACTCAAAGACAAGTACTCTCCAAACAAAATTGTTGCCGAACTTGGCTACTCGCCCAACACTGTACGCAACTAAATCAAGCGTGGCACAGTTTCGCTTTACAGCGGTAACGTTTAGAGCAGAAGTAGGCCAGGTCAATTATAAAGCTAACAGAGGCAATTCCTGCCGTCGCTGTGAGTACATAAATAAGCTTGAGTTCATTGAATACGTCGAAAAACGTTTCTTCAACGATGGTATTTCCGTAGATGCCTGCATTGGTGAAGCTTTGGCTAAAGAATATTTCCCGCGAGAGGAGATGCTTTGCACTAAGACTATCTATAATTAGTAGATAACTACGGATCTTAGTAAGTTTGAGAAAGCAAGCGAGACTCTTGTATACTATGCCTACCCCCTATTCATCGTAGGAAAAAGGAAGTAACGAGAGACATAACCGTTTAGTACGTCGCTTCGTAGCTAAAGGCAAGCGTATAAGCGATTATGGTCTGGATGCTATTGCAAAGATTAATAACCTTCCTCGTAAGATATTAGGCTAGAAAATCCCTGATGAGTTGTTTGAATCTAAACTGGATGAATTTATGCAATTTGATTAGGAAAAATGTGCAAATTATTCTTGCAATTTATGGAAAAATAAAAACGTAAAATCCGTTGATAATTTCCGAAAGACGTTATATAATAAAATCAGTAGAAGATAAAAACGCAAAAACCGTTTTTGGTTGGAGGTGATACAATGAAAATACTGCGGATAACTGTGAATGGTTTGCATTTATTTAAACAGGAGTTAGATCTTTTATTTTATACTCAGCAACGAGTTGGTGAAGATGATAAAGAAAAACTCTATAAGATAGAGCCTAATTATTATCTGCATACAGCTTGTGCGTTTATTGGTATTAATGCTTCTGGAAAAACTTCTGTATTGAAGGTAATTAATTTAGCTTTAAATATTTTGCGTAATGAACCTATCAACCACGTAGAGTCAAGAAATATTCTTGGAGCTTGTGAGAGAGCAACGTTCAAAATCTGCTTTTTAGATAAAAAAAATAATGTTTACTGCTTGAAAACTGTAATTACCTCTAAAAAAGCCAAATCTGGGAGATATGTATATTCTATAATTGAAGAAAAGCTCTGGGAAAAGCCTATTAGCAGCGTTAAATCTAAAAAATACCTTACTGATTTTACTGCTATTAGTCCAATATCAGTAAGAAATACAGAAGAGGCTTATCTGCCTGATGATGTAAGCTTTATCATAGCTCATAACAAGAAAGCAAATGATAGGATAGATGTGTTTAGCCTGCTTTCATATACCAACATTAATGTTCTTCCGTTTACTGATGATATTCCGTTAGAAGTCATTACATTCCTTGATCCTACTATTGAAAAGTTATGCTTTGAAAAAATTGAAGATAAGGCGTTAATTCATTTGAAGTTTAAGGGAGAGGAAGAGCTTATTTTAAATAACGCGGTAGAACTTGAGCAGTATCTGTCTTCTGGTACAATAAAGGGCATTATTACCTTTTCTATGGTCAAAGAGGTCTTGACATCAGGAGGCTATCTTTTGATTGATGAGCTTGAAAATCATTTTAACAAAGAGATAGTTGTCACATTGATGCGCTTCTTTATGGATAGCACCTTAAACAAAAGTGGTAGTACGTTGATTTTTACAACGCATTACTCGGAATTACTAGACGAATATGATAGAAATGATGCCATCTATATTGTAAGAAACCGCAATGGTATTACTGCTGAAAATCTAAGCTATATTTTAAAGCGCAATGATATAAAAAAAAGTGATGCTTATCAGAGTGGCTTTCTTGAGGGCACTACTCCTGCCTATGAAGCTTATCTGCGCTTAAAGAAAAATTTAGCTGCTTCGCTAAAGTAAAGGAGGCAGTTAGATGAAACTAGCAAAATATAAAGCTTGTATCTGTGAAGGTTCTGCTGAGTCAGCAATTATTGATATTTTGGTTGATAATAATTTGTTGATTTTCACACGAGAGGAAATGCTGGACGAAAGGGTTATCTGATGCAGAAGCGCGAAAAATTTTGAAGAAAGATACTTACGCAAAGGCTTTTATGAACCAATTTCTGTTATACGAATTTTGGATTCTCGTAGAGAAAGCTTTAAGCTAAGCAAAGCTTATGCTTATAAAATAGATGTCGTCAACGTGATTACTGCTCCTGAGATTGAAATGCTGATTATTCATAATGAAGGAGCATATGAACGCTTTAAGCGTTCCGGGAAGAAACCTAGTGATTTTTGCAAAATGGATTTGCGCATGGGTAATGTAAAGGCATATGATTTTGTAAAAGATTATTTTGCTAATCCTAAAATTTTAGTTGATGCTATAAGAGAATACCGTAGGGTTGCTAATATTCCTAAGGGGGAGTACAGTTTGGCAGATTTGTTGAAATAACAAATATAAGGTATAAAGTGCCTTTTGTTTCTGTTGTTCCTATTATTGGTCCTCTCTGTTCCATATATTTGTGGTGCAATCAGAACGGTTTTAAGAGAATTTTACAGCGAATAAACACTATATATAGTGGTGAAATTTAATATAAGCACCACAAATTGTAGCTTGGGTATTTTGGCTAAATCGTTAGGCGGGTCAAACCGCGCCAGGGTTCGAATCCCTGCCACTCCGCCATTAGAAATGATGAGCTTTCAAGAGAAATCTTGAAGGCTTTTTTTGTTTTGCAATTGTAAAGCAATAGCTTTTTGTATAAAAGGTGTTTATCTTGAAATCATTAGAAGAATAATGTAAAAATATGTATTAAAACACTTGCAGGATTGATTACGATATACCTGCTGTCAATGTGATTTTGAATAGGTTATTGGCGTTTTTACGAAAAATAAAACCAATGCTTTACTAGAGCGTTTCCAAACTCTAATATGGCATTGGTTTATTCTTTATATAATGTTGTAATGATTAGGGTATTAGAAATCAATTTTCCTAAAGACATAGGCTGCAATGATTGCTTCTAACAGCATTAAGCTTGCCAAAAGCTGGAACACAGCGGTAATACCCATGCCATGAGCAACAAAGCCCAATGCTGCAGGCCCCAGGATTACGCCGGTGTAGCCCATACTGGTGATGGCTGTAACAGCAGCACTTATAGGCATATCCTTTTGAAATTTGAGCAATGAATACAGTACAGGGACTATATTAGCTGCACAAAGGCCAATGCCAATAAAGGCTAGTGCACTTAGGTATAAATTATCTGCTAAAACTAAGAGAGCAAAGGAGGCTGCGGCTAAAAGAGAACCGCCAATTACAGCTTTGCGTTCACCTATGCTTTGCACAGTTTTATCACCTAAAAGGCGCATAATGAGCATGGCCACGGAAAAAATTGCATAGCCTGCTCCTGCCAAGGATAAATCAACATTTTTTACTTCTGTAATAAAGACACCACTCCAGTCCATGACAGCGCCTTCTGCTAGGAAGCAGATGCATGCTAAAAGGCCGAAAAAGAAAACAATACCGCGAGGAATGGCTACTACTTTTTCGCCACCAGGGCTTCTATAATCGAGTAAATGAGGACCAAATACAACTAGAATAGCGAAGATAATAGCACAGTGCAGGAGTGCTATATAATGCACTGCCATTCCTAGCGTAGCCAAAAGACTGAACATACCGGCACTGGCAAAGCAGCCGATGCTCCAAAAAGCGTGCATACCTGATAAAAGGCGTTTATTAGCAATTTTTTCGACAATTACGGCATTTACGTTCATATTAACATCCATTATACCCATAGCGCTGCCTAAAATGACCAACGCAATAGCGTAGCTAATAATGTTTGGAAGAAGTGAAAGGGCTACCATAACAATGGACATAATAGCAGAAGTAACCAGGATAACACGTTTACAGCCATACTTTTTTCCTAAAACATTAGCCATAGGCATAGTAAAGAATGCGCTGAGTCCGATGCAGAGCAGCAGCATACCTAGTACATCTGCCTCCAGATTAAGACGGTTTTTGATAATGGGAATCATAGGGGCCCAGGTAGAGAGAATAAAGCCTGGAATAAAAAAGGCAATACGAGCGGCATTAATTTCCTTGCTGCTAACAGTAAGCTTGCTTAGGGAATCATCATTTTTTCGTAAAAGCATGTTAGGTCTCCTTTCAAAAGTATTATTCTATTCTTATTGAAGCTAATAATGATAAATTACGAATCAGCTAGGAGGATTGAAGCTGCTAGCTTACTTTAGGTTTTGCCAAGCTAGCAAAAAAGGGATGAAAATCTATAAAGATTTTATCCCGTCATATTTATTGAAAAATATTATTTGTAATTGGCAAATTGTATTGATTTTATCATCGAAAATCAATAGTGTCAATGCCTAAAATGCCACTTATAATGATAATTTATATGTTTAAACAAGGATTGTTAATAAATGATAAAATAGGCAGCTTTAGGCTTAAAGGGTTGCTATAGGCAGATGAAATAAAAGCAATTTAATGCTATAATATAACAAGAGAATTGTTGGAGCGAGGTAGAATATGGATAAAAATATTTTAGAATATGTTGGTAAAAGCTTATATAAAACGCATATCCTGAAGGAAATGAAGCGCTATATTGTTTTTAGAACACGTTGTCGTTTGCATAGCGGTATAGTAGACGATATGTTAGATTTCTTTTCGGCAACTCCTGAGCGCGAGGCTATGCTCATGGGTTGTCCGTCCTTGTTGGAGCAGGTTACTCGTACCTTTTTTTATAAGGGTTCTAAATGGGATGAGCGTGCAGAGCTGGTTAAAAATCATATATCTATTTTAGAGGATAAATTTAAGCCAGAGCTGCTTAAAGAGCTTTATGCTGAAAATAAGCATTTAAAGCTTTGGGAGGATGTGTATCAGGATGAACCACTGACATTAGATCTTTGGTTTCATGGTGGCCAGCGTAAAGAGGGGTGTTTGTCTTTAGTAATGTTTTATGAAGATATGGCTCTTTACCAAATTATGTTCTGGATTGGCAAGGATAAGAATGGTGAGGAAGCCATCTTTATAGGAGCACTTCAGGGAACTCCCAATGGCAGCGATATTATCAAAGGTTTAACTAAGGCCTTCTTTGGCTATAGAACAAAGAACCTTATTTTCTATGGGCTGCGTAGTTTTGCAAAGGCTTTGGGTATTAAGAAGATTTATGCAGTAGCTAATGAAGGTTACTACGCAATGAGTCACATTCGTATCGACCGTAAGCTGAAAACAGATTTTGGTGCCTTTTGGCAGGAGTGCGAGGGTACTCAATGTGAAGATCCTCGCTTCTACGTAATGCCTGTGGCGGAGTATCGTAAATCCATGGAGGAGTTAAAGCCCTCTAAACGTGCTCAGCACCGTCGTCGCTTTGCCAAGATGGATGAAATGGAGGCGGCTGTAGCGTCTAGTCTGGAAAAATATAAAAAATAGTCTGCATATAAGGGAAGAAGATTGTGGAAAATAAGAAAAGCTTATACTTTTCACTAATTCTTCAAAAATTAAAAAAATTAAATATGCTATAATGAAATATATGACTCTGAATGGAGGTTTTATTGATGAAAAAACAGCTAGCAACATTGTTGATGACCTTTATCTTTTGCTGTACTGCAGTGATGCCTGGCTTTGCTGCAGATTTGAATTTACCTGCGGCTGATAAGGTGGCAGCTATGGAAAGAACTCTTTATGGAACAGAGCAAAGTGGCTCTATGATTCAACGTATGGATAGCCTGGAGGACGATGTATATGGTACCGTTACCTCTGATGCTATAATTTCTAGAATTGACAACATGTATGACTATTTACAGGGAACTCCTGATAATGGCGAAGCTTCCTTTGCAACTCGTCTGAATGTTGTGGAATGGCGCATTAATGAAAGCATGTCCGGTGGCCCTGCCAAAACTCGTATTGAGGGTGCAGAAAAGCTGCTCTATGGTGAGGTTAAGACTGGTTCTCTGTCTGAACGCGTAGAAGAGCTCTTAAAGCTGGCTTCCTATCAGGATGGTGTGGTTCCTGTGCAAGAGGTTGTTCTGCCTAAGGATAATGTGTTTAAAATTGCTTTTACAAATGAAATGAGCACTAAACAAAGCCGTCAGGGCGATCTTGTTACCTTTAAGGCTGCAGATAACCTGTATGTTGGCGATGTTTTGGTTATTCCTAAGGGCGCAACCGGTGTAGGTAAAATCAAAAAGGTTGTTCAGCCTGGCATTTTTGGTAAGGATGGACGCATTGATATTGAATTTACCAATATTTATGCAGTAGATGGTACTCCTATTAATCTGTTTGTAGGCGAATTGGCTAAGCAACAGGCAGAGAGCATTGCTGGTGCAGCTGGTGCTGCTATTGGCGGCATGATTGTTCTTGGTCCCGTTGGTCTTGTTGGTGGTGCCTTTGTAAAGGGCAATTCTGTTTCTATTCCTGTAGGCTGTGAAACCTTTGTTCAAACTACTGAGGATACTGTTATTCAGGGCGTAGTTTATCAAGGCGAATTATAAAAAAACTTATGAAAAGCTCACTTTTCAGTGAGCTTTTCTTTTTTTTATGATATAATGTTTAGTGGATATTTGTATAATTTTTTCGAGAAATTTAGCAATACAGCCCCACCCAGGCTGAGAGGAAAGTATATTAAGGAGAGTTTATATGCAAAAGGTATTTCTTACTGCTGCTTTAGCACTGAGCCTGTGTGCTCCTGTTTATGCAGCTCAGTTTACTAATAGCGGTGATGACATTTACATGAATCCCATTGAATCTGATAATTCGTATGATTCTGAAGCAAGCAATAATGAAGTTAAGAAAACTGCAAAAGTTAAAAATAAAGATCATAAAGAAGATAAGCAGAGTGCACCCATTTATGTGAATGCAGATCATGCAGAATATGATTCTGTAAGTGGAGATTTTCATGCGACTGGAAATGTTAAATTATCTCAGGGAGAAGATACATTTTTGACTACAGAAGTTGTAGGCAATATGAAAACAGGAGATGTGTACCTACATAATGGAGGTACTATGGTTAACAAAGATAATACTATGCATGGTAAGTGGGTCCATTATAATTTTAATAATAAAACAGGTGAAATTAGAGAAATTACAGGTGCAGGCAAGAAGGATATGTACAGTGCACCACATGCTACTATATATCCAGAAAAGATTGTGATTGATCAAGGTGGTACTATGAATCGTTGCCCTGCAGTAAAACATCCACCTTGTTTGTCTGTTAAGGCTAAAACCTTTGAAATTTATCCAAAGGAAAAAATGGTTGCTCACGATGTACAGGTTTTTATCCGTGGTGTTCATGTATATTCTCGTAAACTATGGGTGAACGATATTAGTGGCGAAAATAAATCTAGAATTATGCCAAGATTTGGTTATGATGGTAAAGATAATGGAATGTATATTAAACTAGATGCTCAAATTCCAGTTACCGAAAAAACTAGCATTGGTACAGTTCAGACTCAATATTCTAAGGTTGGTTATAAGCCATATTATTATTTGAGTCATGATGAGAGAAATTTTTCTGTTAACTATTTCCATGGTTGGGAAGAAGATGATGACATTTGGTATAAAAAGCAGAATACTTGGCGTTTGAACTACAAAAATCATCATATAATAGATGGTTTACCATTGAGTTATTCTGCTTATTTTGAATATGGATTGTGGAATAGTTGGAATCCAGAAACCAAGAAGAGCTCTCCTAAGAGTTGGCATAAGGAATATGCAGTGTATTTAAATCATGATCCTATACACTTGTTCAATTCTAAGAATACTGTTTTAAATCTAACTATTGGTAAAAAGTGGGTAAATGAAAGTTTGTCTGGTGAAACTAGATCTACGGACATGTATTATGCAACTTTAGGTCAAAAATTAGGTTCTAAATGGAATACATGGGTTGGCTACTATCGTGAAAAGGAAACCAGTAATCTATTTGAGATTGGACAACCAGATATGGCTCGAGAGCTACGTAATGGTATCAGTTATTCTCCTGATTCACGTAATTACCTCTCTGTAGTTAATAGATATGATTTAGGAAATAAGGAGAATTATGAAACTATATATTCCTGGAGACATAAATTCTGTTGTTGGGCATTAGAATTTACATACGAGGATGAGCAAAAAAACAAGGATAATTCTTTGAAAGTTAAGTATTATTTCTTTAATTTATAATGGATTCAGCTATTAGATGTTAACTGGTAATGAGGTAATTTATGAATAAAATTATTAAAGCCCGCTTTGAGGAGCACATTGAGGTGGCTCAGGCGGTAATGGCAAGTGATATTTTAGAGCAGATTGAGCGCATTGCCCTTGTTGTTAAGGAGGCCTTGACCAAGGGTAATAAGGTGCTTTTTTGTGGTAACGGTGGCAGTGCTGCTGACAGCCAGCATTTGGCTGCCGAGTTTGTAGGCCGCTTTCAAAAGGAACGTGCAGGATTGCCTGCAATTGCACTGACTGTAGATACTTCCATCCTGACTGCTGTAGGCAATGACTATGGCTTTGACAATATTTTTGTTCGTCAGGTAGAGGCATTGGCTAATAAGGGCGATGTTATTGTTGGTATTTCTACTAGCGGCAATAGTCCCAATGTAGTGCAGGCCTTGGAGCTGGCTAAGGCTAAGGGCGTTTATTGTGTTGGTATGACTGCTGCAGGTGGCGGTAAGATGGCTGCTTTGTGCCATGAATGTATTGCTGTGCCTGCCAAAATTACAGCTCGTGCTCAGGAAATGCACATTTTGATTGGCCATATCCTGTGCGAGCTTGTGGATGGTGAATAATATGGCTGATTTAGCTGTTACTAATTTTTTAGCAGATAAAATTCAGAATTTAAAGATTGTCGTTATTGGTGACGTAATGCTGGACCGCTATTTTTATGGCGAGGTAAAGCGCATTTCTCCTGAGGCACCTGTGCCTGTAACTAAGATTAACCGTATTAACTCTGTATTGGGTGGCGCTGCTAACGTAGCTGCCAATCTTGCTCATTTGGAGTGCAAGGTTTATATGGGCGGCGTAACCGGTGATGATGAAAACCGTCAGCTTTTAGAAAAAATGATGGCAGAGGCTGGCATTGATTACAGTGGCCTCGTTAAGAGCAATCATCGTAAAACCATTACTAAGCTGCGTGTTTTAGGCGGTCAGCAGCAAATGCTGCGTCTCGATTTTGAAGAGACAGGAGACCTTTTTCCAGATGAAATTATTTCCTTACGCGCTTGGTTAGAAAAGCTTTTAGATAGTGGCTTGGATGGCATTATTGTGTCCGATTATGCTAAGGGCGTTTGTTCTGATGATTTTTGCCAATGGGTAATTTCCAGGGGCAAGGCTTATGATATTCCTGTGCTTATCGATCCTAAGGGAGCAGACTGGACCAAGTACCGTGGCTGTGATTTTATCACTCCCAATTTAAAGGAAATGTGCGAGGCAGCAGGCTGCCAGCGTGATAATGAGGACGATGCAGTTTTGGCTATGGCTATGGCTGCCAAGGATAAATATTAAATTAAAAACGTGGTTGTAACCCGCAGTGAGCGTGGGATGACACTTGTTAATAATGAACAGGTTATTCATAGTCCTGCAGCTGCTATTGAGGTTTTTGATGTTTCCGGTGCAGGTGATACCGTAGCGGCAACGCTTTTAGTAGCTGCGGCAGGCAAGCTGGAGCTGGCTGATGCTGTATATATGGCTAATCGTGCTGCAGGTATTGTTGTAGCTAAGGTTGGTACCTATCCTGTACATCGTGAGGAGCTTTTAAAGGACCTGATGACAGAGGAGCGTAAGCAGGGTAAGGGCTATAGAACCTTAAGCTGGGATGAGATTTCTGCCTTGGCTCGTAACTGGAAGGCTTGCGGTGAAAAGGTTGTTTTCACTAATGGCTGCTTTGATATATTGCATGTAGGCCATGTAACCTATCTGGAAAAGGCACGCAATTTAGGCAAGCACCTGATTGTAGGCCTTAATACGGATGCCTCTGTACGCCGCTTGAAGGGCGAAACTCGTCCTTTAGTACACGAGCTGGACAGGGCTAGAGTTTTGGCAGCATTGGCCTGTGTAGATGCTGTGGTGCTTTTTGATCAGGATACACCTACTGAATTAATTGAACAAATCCGACCTGACATTTTAGTCAAGGGTGGCGATTACACTCCTGAGCAGGTAGCAGGCCGTGAATATGCCGGCGAAGTCCGCATTATAGATTTTGAGGACGGATATTCTACTACCGGCGTTGTAGAAAAAATTGCCAACATGGTTAAGGAGGGCAAATTATGATTATCGTAACAGGTGGTGCTGGTTTTATTGGTTCTAATTTAGTTGAAGCCCTATTAAATA
>USBG01000041.1 GCA_900552855.1 uncultured Phascolarctobacterium sp.
TATTCAGCCTGAGTTTGGTAAACCTGGTAGATGTACAGTGCACACATGGGCAGAGCTACAAAGAAGAAGCCCAACCATTTGTTATCGAAGAAATAGCTGCCTGCCATGCCGGCAATTAAGCTGACAATAACAACTACAAACATATTAACCTTGTATTTCATCAGTAAATTTTTCAATGTTTTCAGCCTCCAAAAATTATACTGATATTATTTTACCATATTTTCACGTTTGGCGTAAATTAATTAGTAAAATAAGCTGCAGAGAGTCTTATTTTAACAGTGCTTCTGGATCTACAGCAATATTTTCCTTAGGGAGCTTGTTTTTGTCGAAAATTGGTAAAAGCTCCTGGGTGGTAATGGGCTCAGGCTTATCAATCTGACCTGCCCAATAGGCCAATTGACCAATAATTGGTTCTGGTGAGCCATAGTGTTGACGTAGCTTGGAAATTTCTAAATCACCATCACGCTTGGCAAGACGTCTGCCGTCCATAGCCGTTAGTAGTGGGATATGAAAAAAATCTGGCGCCTTAAAGCCTAAAAGCTCATAAAGATAAAGCTGCATTGGTGTAGAGTCTAGTAAATCGCAGCCACGTACCACCTCTGTAACACCCATCAGTGCATCATCAACAACTACAGCCAGCTGATAGGCAAAAACACCATCGCTGCGGCGAACTATAAAATCACCGCTTTCCAGGGCCAGGTTATGGTGCTGTGGACCATAGTGTCCATCTGTATAGATAATAGGAGCATCTTGTGTTAGTAGCCTGTAGGCTGGAGCACGGTGCTGCGCCTTGGATATACGCTTTTCAGCAGTAAGCTTGCGACAGGTTCCTTGATAAATGATGCGTCCGTCACTAAGATGTGGTGCTTCGGCGGCGTGTAGCTCGCTACGGCTACAAAAGCATGGATAAACTAGGCTCCGTTTTTGAAGCTTATGAAAGTATTCCTCATAAATAGAGCTGCGTTGACTTTGAAAATAATCTTCGCTATGTTCATCTATGTAGGCTCCTTCATCCCAGGTTAAGCCTAACCATTCTAGGTCATAGCGGAGCTGCTCTGCATTTTTTCTAGGACAGCGTGTTGTATCTAAATCCTCTATACGCAGGAGAATGCTGCCACCGCGACTTTTGGCATGCAGCCATGCCAAAAGGCTGCAGAAGATGTTGCCAAGGTGAAGAAAGCCACTAGGAGTGGGAGCGAAGCGACCACGAATTGTTTGCTTCATTGTAAGTAAGCACATCCTTTTTTATTTCAGCTTGTTTTTTACATCGCGCCAAGCATCTACAACAGTTGTTTCTGCTTGGTCAGCCTTTTGGGTAACTTTGTCAAAAGCTTCTTGAGAGTCAATATTAAAGCGTCTGCTTTCGTCGCCTAATGGTGTGTCCTTGCAGTCTAGGCTTTCAAATTCCTTTGCATGCTTCATGCCTTCACTACGAGCTTCTTCAAAGACTTCCTTAAAGGCAGCGATGTCCTCAGGGCGACCGGCTTTAAGCCAGGCATTGGCAACCTTACCTACAGCGTAGGTTACAGAAATGCCTACAGGAATCTGCAGGGGAGCAAAGGGGATAAGGGTAACAAGGGTCTGACCTACGAAGGTACCACCTAATGAGCCTAAAAGGCCTAATACAGCACCTTCCTCCAGTTTAATACCACGGAGCTCTGCCAGACGGGTAATCATATAAACCTCATTAGCCATAAGTGCCATAGTGCCAACTAAGGGAGCAACAACAATAACGCCAGCACGTGCTGCAGCCCATCTGCAGATTTTTTCTGCTTCCCATTCAATATCCTCAGAGTATTTAAAGCCATCAGTAATTCTTTCTTCCGTCATTTTGCACCTCACAAATTTTTTATCAGATTAGTTGTGGTTAAAAAGCAAGAAATAGTTTGTTTAGATATTCGACTTTTTGACCTTAAATCCTGCTAGTACATAATTATTTTTCATTTTAAAGGGAATAGTTGGGTTTATGGTCACAATAAATAGGAGAAGTGATAAGCTTAGCTTATATTAATAATCAGGGACGCAGATAATTTTTAAATTGCTTTTTATAAATAATTATTTGTGCTAATTATAGGTGATACGTTGCTCTAGCAACGGGATTAAAAATGTCCACATAGGACATAAAATGTCAAATGTAGTTTTGTGGTGGAATGTGTATTGAGTTATGTCGCAATGAACAGAAAATGCAAAAACTTAGCAAAGATTATGTAAAGTGTAAGCAGGATAATGAGGTTTGTTAGAGAATTACTAAAATAAGGTTTATGGTGTCTACAACCAAGCTGACGTTTATTTTTAGAAAAAGGAGTGTATGTCAAATGAAAAAATCTAAATGGGCTCTTGGTGCAGCAGCTTTATTGGCTTTATCCGTTGCAGTAGCTGGCTGCGGTGGCGACAAAAAGGCTGACGACAAAAAAGCTGGTGGTGTAAATGGTGAACTGATGGTTTATACCTCCATCTATCCTGACATTATTGACAATATGTGCAAACCTAATGTAGGTAAAGCCTTCCCGGATATGAAGGTTTCCTGGTTCCAGGGTGGCACTGAAAAGGTTATTACTAAAATTACTGGCGAAATCAAAGCCAAGAAGATTGCTGCTGACGTTCTGATGGTAGCAGATCCTTCCTATTATCTGAAACTTGATGACCAGAAATTACTGCTTCCCTATGTTTCTAAAGAAGCTAACAATGTAATCAGTGATAAAGATAAAGATGGTGCTTGGCATGCTGTTCGCGTAAGTAATATGATTATTGCATATAACGGTAACAAGCTTTCTGCTGAAGAGGCTCCAAAAAACTGGACCGACCTGACTGATCCGAAATGGAAGGGCAAAATTGCTATGCCTAACCCCATGCTGTCCGGTACTGCTTATGTTGCAGTTGGAGCTTTGGCCGACAAATATGGTTGGGAATACTTCGATAAGCTGCATGAAAACGGCATCCGCGTTGAAGAAGGCAACTCTGCTATTCAAAACAAACTGCTGACTGGCGAATATGCTGCAGCTATGATTCTGGAAGAAAACATTCTGAAGCTGGCTAACACTAAGAAAGAGCCTCTGAAGGTTTCTTATCCGACTGACGGTGTAATCTTTGTTCCGTCTCCGATTGCTATCTTCAACACCACTAAGAATCCTGAAGGCGCTAAAGCTTTGGTTGACTGGTGGCTGTCTAAAGAAGGTCAACAAGCAGTTGTTAAAGGCTGGATGCACTCCGTTCGTGGCGACGTTGAAGCTCCTACCGGTTCTGTAGAAACTAAGAAACTGGTTGAAAACAGAATTAAGGTTGACTGGAGAAAACTGGCTGACAACAATGCTCAAATTAAAGAAGAGTTCCGTAAGAGAGTTATGGATAAATAATTCTTTTATAGCATAGGTGCTTCTACAGCAAAACAGGGACGTTTCGGCGTACCCTGTTTTGCTACTCTATATGGAAGTTTCTCATTTTCTTGTTTTCGCTAAAACTTGAGTTCTTCTGCAAAGGTATATGTGTAATTTTATTACTACATATAGTAATTTTTCGTACTTATTTATTGGGGAAAGGAGAAGTATTACTTTCATGTTATCACGCATTAATAGTAAAACAATAGTTATCTCTCTTTCCGTATTGCTGCTGCTCTATTTTGTAATCTTTCCCATGGGCGTGCTGCTTTACGACAGCATTATGTTAGATGGTGCTATTAACTTTGAAAACTACCGCAATGTTTACAGCCAAAACGTAAACTGGAGAGCGTTGACTAATACAGTTGAGCTGTCATTGATGGTTATGATTGCCAGTGTTCTTATTACATTTCCGCTGGCGTGGCTAGTTGGACGTACTGATATGCCTGGTAAAAAGGGCTTTCGTACCCTTTTGGTTTCCAGCTATATGATTCCACCCTATGTAGGTGCAATTGCTTGGGTACAGCTGCTTAATCCTAGTGTTGGCTACATGAACAATATCTTTAAGTGGATGTTTGGTCTGGAGACTGCTCCCTTTGATATTTATACCTTTTGGGGCTTGGCTTGGGTGCTGACGCTGTTTTATTCTCCCTTTGCCTTCATCACTATTTCACGTGCTATGGAAAAAATGGACCCCACACTTGAGGAGGCTGCACGCGTTTCCGGCGCTTCTCCACTCCGTACCGTTTGGGACGTAACCCTGCCGCTGATGGCGCCTTCTATTTTAGCAGGTGGACTTTTAGTATTTATCGCAGCTGGCTCCTGCTTTGGCATTCCATCCATTGTTGGTATGCCCGGTAATATTGAGGTTATGACAACCCGTATCGTAACCTATATTTACATGGGTGATGAGGCTGGCGTGCGTGATGCTACTGCCTTAGCCGCATCCCTGATGTTCTTGGCA
Organism: uncultured Phascolarctobacterium sp.; assembly: GCA_900552855.1. Taxonomy (GTDB): domain Bacteria; phylum Bacillota; class Negativicutes; order Acidaminococcales; family Acidaminococcaceae; genus Phascolarctobacterium_A. The sequence goes on from USBG01000041.1 coordinate 4,339, forward strand.
AACTTTTTGCTGATGGGTATGACCTGGATGATGGGCCGTAAGGATTATACTACTATTTCTGGCAAGTCCACCCGTCCTAACATTGTTGAGCTTGGCAAATGGAAATGGCCTGCATTTTGTGCAGTTGGTCTTTATGGTGCTATTTCTGTTATTATTCCCTTGGGCTCCATAGTTCTGACATCTTTCTTAAAGTCCATGTCCCGTCCTGTGGAATGGTCCAATATCGGCATTGATCCATGGATTCCTGTAATTACTAGCTCACAGTATATGGAGAGTGTATGGAACTCTGTAATTTACGGCGTAATTGCCGCTACTATTGGTACTGCTTTGGCTGTGTTTGTTGCTTATTTGGCAGTTAAGACAAATATTAAAGGACGTACTATTCCTGATTTGCTGACTGTAATTGGCGGCTCCACTCCGTCCATCGTTATTGCGCTGGCTCTGATTATTACCTTCAGTGGCAACTTTGGCCTGAATCTGTATTCCACCATGTGGATTATTGTTGTCAGCTATCTGGTAAAATATCTGACTATGTCTGTGCGTACTATTGCTGCAGCTTTAAGTCAGGTGCACGTTTCTTTGGAGGAGGCTGCTTTAAACTCTGGTGCAAACTGGCTACGTGTCTGCAAGGATATTATTATTCCTCTGATTGCGCCCTCTGTTATTGCCGGCTGGTTCTTGATTTTTATGCCATCCTTCTATGAATTGACCATGTCCCTGCTTTTGTACGGTAGCGATACTAAGACCATTGGTGTACTGCTGTATGAGCTGCAAACCTATGCTGATACTCAGAATGCTTCTGTGCTTTCTGTAATCATTCTGTTAATCGTATTGGTTGGCAACCTGATTCTGAACAAGGTTTCTAAGGGTAATGTTGGTATTTAACAAGGAGTGAAATAAATGTCTGAGGTAAGAATTGAGCATGTATATAAACGTTTTGGCAAGGTAACTGCCGTACATGATTTTAATTTAGTTGTTAAGGATGGAGAATTTGTTTCTATCCTGGGGCCCTCCGGTTGTGGCAAAACTACAACTCTGCGTATGATTGCAGGCTTTGAGCGCGCTACTGAGGGTGAAATTTATATTGGCGATTCCTGTGTAAGCTCCTCTGAAAAGGGCAGCTTTGCTCCTCCGGAAAAACGCGATATTGGTATGGTATTCCAATCCTATGCAGTATGGCCCCATATGACTGTTGCAGAAAATGTTGGTTATCCCTTAAAGATTAAAAAGGTTGATAAGTCAGAGCGAGATAGACGCGTGCAGGAAATGCTAGAGCTGGTTCATCTTGGTGAATATAGCCAGCGTTATCCTAACCAGCTGTCCGGTGGTCAACAGCAGCGTGTAGCCTTGGCGCGTGCCCTTGTTGCTCAGCCTGGACTGCTGCTTTTGGACGAGGCTTTGTCCAATTTGGATGCTAAGCTTCGTGAAAGCATGCGTTTTGAAATTTTGGAAATTCAAAAGAAGACTGGTATCACCGTTGTTTATGTAACTCATGACCAAAGTGAGGCTATGGCTATGAGTGACCGTGTAGTTGTAATGAGCATGGGTTATGTTCAGCAAATTGGTGCTCCCCATGAAATATATACCCAGCCTGCTAATAAGATGGTTGCAGACTTCATTGGCCTGGTTAACTTTATGGATGGCGAGGCTAAGGGTGACCGCGTATTCCTAAAGGGCAGCAATGTTTCCTTCCCCAATACTGCTAACGTGAAGGGCGAGGCAACTATTGCAGTACGTCCCGAAACCATTACCATGTCCACTATTGGCGGCTCTCTTGAGGGGAAGGGTATGCATCGCCTCTACTTAGGTGATGCAGTAGACTATCGTGTTAAGGTAGGTGACCATGATGTACGTGTAATCATCAAGGGTGCTGATATTAATGCAATTCCTGACGGCTCCAAGGTATATCTTGATTTTGACCGTGTAATGGTATTTGACAGAAACTAATATAGCTTCATAGACGCTGTGTGCTTAAAGCATGCGGCGTCTTTTTGTGTTATAATGAGGTTGTGAATAATACTAATAGCTTTGTGCCATTGATGAATTTATAGCTCCAAAATAGATTAGAGCAGGACTGTTTAATGATTAACACATAAGGTGTTTAGTAAAAAAGGATATATCTATTTTTTAGATGCAAAAAACTATCTATGTTACTAACTAATAACAAAGTATTTTCAAGAGTAATGCTTTAGGTCAAGAAATAGGTTTTTGTTTTTGCTTTGGTGTCACGTGTTTCTTATATGTTGACTACCGCATGGTGATAATGATGAAGAAATGTTTAAAATATCTTATATTTATGTTTATACTGATAGCTGCTTTAGTGGCAGGATGCGGCAAGAATACAGATGAAAAGCCTAAAGAGCTTTATTTGTGCAGCTCTTTAGGAAAGGTTATGACTGAGGATTTAGTAAATGACTATACTGCAGCCACTAAGACCAAGGTGCACATTACCTATCTTCCTGCAGGCAATATGCAGGAGCGCCTTGATTATCTGCGCCAGCATAAATTTGATTGCTGGCTGGGTGGTACTGTTGAAGAATATTATATGGCTAATAAACAAAGTGTTTTACAGCCATATATTACTAAGGAAGCCTATAAAGTTCCTGCAGAGCTGAGAAGTCGTCGTGGGGAATGGACAAGTCTATATCTTAGCTATATTGCGCTTTTAAGCAATAAAAACAATTTGCGTAATTATGGTCTTTATGCTCCTGAGTCATGGCACGAGCTGTTGGCTCCACAGCTGCAGGATGAAATTGCTATTCCTAATTTAGCTTTAGGTGGTGCTAGCTATGGTATGGTTACTAGCATATGGCAGCTTCAGGGTAAGGAAAAAGCACTGGCGTTTGCAGCACAGCTAAATAAGCAGCGTCCCTTTTATGCGGCGGTTCCAGGGGAGGCCATTGATATGGTCTATATTGGTAAAAAGACTGTAGCAGTTGTGCCCATGGCTTATGCCTTGATGATGGAGGGGCGTCATAGCCATCTTTTTGCAACAGTTCCGAAGGATGCTAACCGTACTATGATTACAGGTGCTGCAATTATGAAAAATGCTAGAAACGAAGAGCAGGCACAAATGTTTTTAGATTATCTTATGAGTGACGAAAGCATAAATGAGCTGAATAGAAAGGGTTATCCATATATATGGCATGTTAAATATTATCCATATAATGATGGACGCAGAGAGCTTATTGGTAATGTAAAGGTGCCAGTGGATGACTTGAATTGGACTGCAGCATATAAGAGCGAGATTATCAAGCAATGGTTGAACGCTTAAGAAAATATCTGATTTTTCTAAAAGCTTTAAAAATAAAAATTTTAGTTGAAGCTAGTTGATAGTTGTGGTAACATTATATTGTTAAGGTACATTTTACCTTTAAATTAAGAGAAAATCCATTTGTAAAATGAAAGGGTGTTATTCATGGAGAAGTTATACGAAGGCAAGACTAAAAACGTTTTCCAACTGGACAATGGCAATGTACTGCTTCAATTTAAAGATGATTGCACTGGTAAAGATGGTGTGTTCGATCCGGGCGAAAACAGCGTAGGTCTGACTATTGCTGGTATTGGCCGTGCAAACTTGGAAACCTCCATTCATTTCTTCGAAATTCTGCAACAAGCTGGCATCAAAACCCACTATGTTTCTGCAAACATCGAAGAAGCTACCATGGAAGTTCTTCCTGCTAAAGTATTTGGCAAAGGCTTGGAAGTTATCTGCCGTCTGAAAGCTACCGGCAGCTTTATTCGTCGTTATGGCGACTACATTGCTGATGGCACTGAACTGCCTGGCGGTTATGTAGAGTGCACCCTGAAAAACGATGAAAAGGGCGATCCGCTGATCACCTGCGAAGGTCTGGAAGCACTGGGCATCATGAGCCGTGAAATGTTTGAAAGCATGAAAGCTCAAACTCTGAACATCACTAAAATGGTTGCTGAAGATCTGGCTAAAAAAGGTCTGGACCTGTACGACATCAAATTTGAGTTTGGCTACAACAACGACGAAGTTATCCTGATTGACGAAATCGCTAGCGGTAACATGCGTGTTTACAAGGATGGCAAATACGTTGATCCTATGGATCTGACCAAAATCATTCTCGGTAAATAATAATCTTATAGGCTAAGTTTTAAGGCTCCTGAAGCGAAGGCTTTGGGAGCCTTTTTCTATGGGTGGACAAGGCAAGCTTGTATAATAAAAATGCTCAGTAGCTATTGTTTCTACTGAGCATTAATCATTATGGATTAGAAAGTTTGAATTTTACAGTTGCTTCAGAATAGTAATCTTGTTATTCCTTAAATAAGCCAATTCTTTGTCCGATAGCTAAAATTCTGCGACCAATTAAAGGAAGATTGTTAAGGTCCTCGCGAGTAAGACCGCCGCAGGCCATAAGAGCAATGGCATAGGTGGGAACGGAGGCCATCATGGCAAAGAGGATGGACCAGGAGCCCATGTTGCCTGTCACTAAAAGCACGCCATAGATGGCAGCCCCCATAATACTAGAGGCAACCAAGGGGCGTAGCAGGCTGCCGATGGAGAATTTAAAACCAGTGTATTTATAGATAAAGAACATATTAATGATGGCTGCCGCAGCAAAGTCTGCCACTGTTGCTAGTGATGCACCCTTAATGCCTAAGGCAGGCTGTGCTGTTAAAATCCAGCTGAGTACAACCTTGACGGCACAGGCAAAGAGCATATTGATTACCGGAATAGCGGTTTTACCAAGGCCCTGCAAAATACCGGTGCTTATTTGGTGCATACCTAAAAAGAGAATACCAACACTCATGGTTTGAATGGCTCCTGCTGCACCGGGAGCGTTGTAGATGAGTGCAGCAACCTTTTCCGCCAAGAAGAACAGACCCATGAAGCAGGGAAAGGTAATAATCATAGCAACGCGAAAGGCGATACGGATTTTTTCTTTGATGGCTTTAAAGTCGTTTAATGCTCTGGATTCAGAGATGGAGGGTACAAGGCTGATAGTCATGGAGGCAGTAAAGATAGCTGCCAGATTGACTAGTGGTACGGCCATGCCTGTCAAATAGCCAAACAGCTCTGTAGCATGTCGTACATCAAAGCCTGCCGCTTCCAGACGCTGAGGAACGATTAAAAGGTCCAGATTAGCACCAATAGGCAGCATGAGGCTGGATAAGGATACAGGCAATGCTAAGGTTAGCAAACGCTTGATGATGTGCATTGCAGATTCTACAGGTGCATTTTCGTTCTGTGAAGCTATTTCCTGATGAAGCTTGGTTTTTAGACGACGATAGAACCACATCAGCACCAAAAGGGCACAAAAGGCACCGACACCTGCGCCCATGCTGGCGCCGCCAGCTGCATAGGCTAAGCCATAGGGCAGGAACAAATCAGCAAAGACCAGCATGGTAATAACGCGAGTCAGCTGCTCTACAATTTCAGAAACAGCGGTAGGCGTCATAATCTGCCAGCCTTGAAGGTAACCACGGAAGCTTGCCAGAAAGGTTACAAAGAAAACAGCAGGTGCCAAGGCAATGATGGAGTAGTAGGCACGGCTGTCGCGAATAAAGTGGTTATCAATCAGCCAGCCTGCACCAAAGAAGAGGGCAGAGGAAAAGATTAATCCACTAATTAGTAGAAGCCGTAAGGAGATATTAAAGACCCTTTTGGCGCCACGATAATCCTTATTGGCTAGCTTTTCAGATGTGATAATAGAAATAGCAACAGGAATGCCTGCAGAGGAAACCGTTATTGCCATTAAATAGATGGGAAAACCCATTTGGTATAGACCAATACCCTCGCCGCCTAAAACGCGGGATAGGATAATCCAGTTAAGTGAACCAATAACCTTCACTACGATGCTGGAGATGGTCAGAATCAGTGTTCCTTTAAGGAATGTACTATTTGCTTTAGAAGAATTTTCGCTCATATAATCCGCCTTAAAATAGTTATAATCATACATTCTAATTATGGACTTTTTTACAATATTTTACAAGCTTTTTAACAGATTTGTCAAAAAGAGAGCTTTAAAAGGCCTTGTATATTCTAACCCATATGCTACAATTAATATGTAAGTCAAATAAGTGTGACGTATGCAATATTTTATGAGTGGAGTGATTCTTTATGAAAAAAATCTTAACTGCGTGCACTGCAGGTGCACTTCTCGCTATGGCACTGGGTACAACTGCCTTTGCTTCTCCTTTGAAGAACTATGATGCTGGCAAAATTGCTATTGATGCTGGCCTCAATATTCCTACAAGCATGGAGACTGACAGATTTGGTTTAGATGAGTCTAACAGTGCTTATGTTGGTGGTACCTTAGGCTTAGGCAACAATATGGCTTTAAACTATAAATGGAATCAATATGATTTTGAACATGGCAACACTGATACTCATCAGCTGAACCTGATGTACAAGATTCTTCCTGGCGTTTCTGCTTTTGCAGGTTATGTAAACGCTGACAGCGAATTTTTGGGACATGGCCGTTCTCAAGACTCTGCACAATTCGGTCTGCAAGCTAGCTATGATATTCCGGCATTTTGCACTGTATGGGGCAATGTAGCCGTTGGTACTAACAATTCCGGTTACGAAATTGGCCTGAGCAAACCGTTGGTTAACAATGTAGAGCTGAATGTTTCCTACTATGACCAAAAATTTGATGACGCTATGGGTGACAACAACGACCTGAAAACTAAAGGCGTTAACATGGGTGTTACCGTTAAATTCTAAAATATTTTAAAATAAAATCATTCGTAACGGATAATTATTATTGACAACTCATCTAAATCATGTTATCATAAGCATGTCGAAAACGACAAGATATTAAAGATATGCTAACGATATAAAAACAAAAATTTGGAGGGAAACAATTATGAAAAAATTTGTATGTCAAGTATGTGGTTATGTTTATGAAGGCGAAGCTGCTCCGGCACAATGCCCTCAATGTAAAGCTCCTGCTTCTAAATTCACCGAAATGAAAGGTGAAATGACCTGGGCTGCTGAACACGTTGTGGGTGTAGCTTCTGACGTTCCTGAAGATATTAAAGAAGATCTGCGTGCAAACTTCAACGGCGAATGCTCCGAAGTTGGTATGTACCTGGCTATGAGCCGCGTTGCTTTCCGTGAAGGCTATCCTGAAATCGGCCTGTACTGGGAAAAAGCTGCTCTGGAAGAAGCTGAGCATGCTTCCAAATTCGCTGAACTGCTGGGCGAAGTTGTAACCGCTTCCACCAAAAAGAACCTGGAAATGCGTGTAGAAGCTGAAAACGGCGCAACCGCTGGTAAAACCGATCTGGCTAAACGTGCTAAAGAACTGGGTCTGGACGCTATCCATGACACCGTTCATGAAATGGCTCGCGACGAAGCTCGTCACGGCAAAGCATTCCAAGGCCTGCTGGATCGTTACTTCAAATAATTCAATAGACCTTACAAGAGGCTGCCTTTTAGGTGGCCTCTTTTCTATTGCTTTATTTACTAATAGTAGGTGTGCGAGATGTTCTAAATAAAGCATCTAGTTTATAATGGTTCATTGTAAAATGAAATTGCACACCTTGAAAACAGAATAAAAGTAGTCCATTGTGACCTCTTTGTGTTAAGATTAAGCTGCGAAACAAAAACCAACATGGAGGTAATCACAATGGACTACACTCAAGATACCATAAAACACGTAAAAGGTAAACATTTTTCTTACGGTGACCGTAGAGAATTACAGGGTATGTTATCTAATAAATCTGTACATTATTCTCTTCGTCAGCTGGCTAGACATTTTAACTGCGCTCCCAATACCATCCGTAATGAATTGAACGTGGTGCTCATCATAATACCGGTAGATATGGAGCTAGACGTGCACAAAATGCATATGAACAAAGCCATGCTAACAGCATCAAGAAATCCAAAAGATTTCTGTCCAGTAAGTTTGTTTCCTGGGTGGTTGAAATGGTCATTGAAAAAGGTTGGTCCTTGGACGCCTGCTACGGTTATGCCAAGACACACAGGCTGTTTGCAGACTCTGAGATGATCTGTGTCAAAACACTGTACAACTACGTGGATTCTATGCTTCTTGCACTGCGTAACATCGATCTTCCGCTAAAAGTCGCCGTCGTAACGTTAAGGAAAACCTAAAGCATCTTGGCCGTAGCATAGATGAACGGCCGGATGAAATAGCAAGCCGTAACGAGTTTGGTCACTGGGAGATAGATACAGTCATAGGCAGTAAAAGCAAGAGTGACAACGTGGTGC